>DASVRH010000148.1:0-11246 GCA_036388715.1 Solirubrobacteraceae bacterium
CGCCCTACGGCGGCCGGCTGCCCTACCAGCTGATGATCGCCCCGCGGCGCGTGCGGGCGCGGTTCGAGGACGACGGGCCGACGGGCGCGGCGCTGCTCCACGACGCGCACCTGCGCCTGCGCCGCCGCCTCGGGGCGAGCCCGCCGCTCAACCTCTGGGTCCGCACCGCGCCGCGCGGCGCCGAGCACTTCTGCTGGCGGATCGACGTCGTGCCCCGGCTGACGCACCTCGCGGGCCTCGAGCTGGGGACGGGCGTGCACCTGAACGTCGTCGCGCCCGAGCAGGCCGCGGCGGAGCTCCGCGACGTTTGACCGTCGTCGCGCTCGCGATCGCGGCGTCCGTCGCCGCGGGCGTGGTGGCCGAGCGGCGCTGGGGCGAGCGGGCTCAGCGGGCCTCGCGCGGCGCCATCGCCGCGCTCCTGTGGGTCGTCCTGCCGTTCATCACGTTCTTCACGCTGGCCCGGCTGGAGATCACGACGGGCGTCGGCGCCGGGCTCGGCCTCGCCTTCGTCGAGCTGGCTATCGTCGGGCTCGCCGCATGGGTGCTCGCCACCCGCGTCCTCGGCCTCCCGCGGCCGTCGACCGGCGCGCTGATCGTCGTCGTCGTGCTCGCCAACACCGGCTACCTCGGCGTCCCGCTCAACGGCGCGCTCCTCGGCCACGACGACCTCGGCCCGGCCATCGCGTTCGACACCGTCGTCAGCGGCCCGATGTTCTACGTCGTCGGCTTCGCCGTCGGCGCGATCTTCGGCGCGGCCGCGGGCGACACGACGGGCCAGCGCCTGCGGTCGTTCGTCGTGCGCAACCCGCCGCTCGTCGCGCTCGTCGCGGCGCTGCTCGCGCCGGACGCGCTGGCCCCCGACGCGCTCGTCGACGTCGCCACCGTCCTCGTCTACGCCGTCCTCCCCGTCGGGTTCTTCGTCCTCGGCGTCAACCTCGCCGCCGAGGCCGAGGACGGCGCGCTGCCCTTCCCGCCGCCCTTCGGGCCGCCGGTGGCCGCCGCGCTCGGCCTGCGCCTGCTCGCGGCGCCCGCGCTCATGCTCGCCTTCTCGCTGGCGGTCGTCCGCCTCCCCGACGCCTACCTCGTCCAGGCCGCCATGCCGTCCGGTATCAACTCGCTCGTGGTCGCCCACGCCTACGGCCTCGACCTGCGCCTGACCTCCGCCGTCCTCGCCTGGTCGACGGGGATCGTCGTCGCCGTCGCGCTCGCCGTCGCCGCGCTGTGACCCCGAAGCAGGTGATCGGGCTGGTCCTCGTCGCCCTCGCCGCCGTGGCCACCTTCGTCCTGCCGCGCACCGACCTCGCGCCGGGCCCGGATCCCACGGGGCCGACCCACGGCTGCGAGCGGGCGCACGACGCCGACGAGCGCGCCACCCTCTGCCTGCTCAACGCCGAGCGCGCCGAGCGCGACCTCGCGCCGCTGCGCCGCAGGCCGGTACTCGACCGCGCCGCCGAGGCCCACGCCCGCGACATGGCCGGCCACGGCTACTTCGCTCACCAGGCGCCGGACGGCACCGGCCCGCACGAGCGCATCCTCCGCGCCGGCTACCGCCGCGCCCGGCTTACCGGCGAGAACCTGGCCAAGGGCGAGCGCGAGGCGGGCGTCGCCTCCTCGATCGTCGACGGCTGGATGCACAGCCCCGGCCACCGCGCGAACATCCTGCGTCCCGGGTTCGAGGAGATCGGCGTGGCGGTCGTGGAGGACGGCGCGGAGGCGATCTACGTGACGACGTTCGGCGCGCGGCGCTGATGCGCGCGCTCGTCCAGCGCGTCGCGTCGGCGTCGGTGACCGTCGACGACGAGGAGGTGGCGGCGATCGGGCCGGGACTGCTCGTGCTGCTCGGGGTCACGCACGACGACGACGCGGCGAAGGCCGACCGCCTCGCCGACAAGGTGCGGGCGCTGCGCGTCTTCTGTGACCCCGACGGGCGGATGAACGAGCCGCTGGGTGACCGCGAGGTGCTCTGCGTCAGCCAGTTCACCCTCTACGGCGACGCGCGCAAGGGCAACCGGCCGAGCTACGTCGGGGCCGCGCCGCCCGACCTCGCCGAGCCGCTCTACGAGCGCTTCAGCGAGCGCCTCGCCGCGAAGCGCGGCGTCTTCGGGGCGAGCATGCGGGTGGCGCTGGTCAACGACGGCCCGGTCACCCTCCTGCTAGAGCTTTGAGGCGATGCCACCGACCGATCGCTTCGTCTGCCGCTTCGCCGCCGAGCCCCCGCAGGAGGGCCTGCCGTACGGCCGCTGGGCCGAACGCCTCCAGGAGGAGTTCCTCGCCGCGTGCCTGCGCATCGACTCCGAGGGCGAGGACGTCGGCGAGCCGGGCGAGATCGCCTGGTACCCGGACCGCACGTGGAACGGCCGCACCTACGTCCCCGCGACCGCCCGCACGTCGACGAACCTCGAGCTGTTCGGCTACGTCTCCTTCGCGCCCGCGCACGAGCAGGGCGAGCCCGAGGACTACGCCGCCGTCGCCGACTTCACCGACGAGACCGCCGAGGCGCATCCCGAGTGGCGCCTGGACCTGTGCGACGAGGTGCTCGGCGGCTGGCGCGGCGAGCACGGCAACGTCGCCGCGATGACGCTCGTCTGGGGCCGCCCGCTGCTGAGCGGCGGCGCGGTCGTCACCGCCGAGCTGGCCGGGCTCGCGGTCGACCAGGCGTCGATCATCGAGGGGCGCTTCACGCTCGTCGCGCCCGACGACTACCGCGGCGACACGCTCGAGGTCCACCTCTGGAACGCCAAGGGCGACGAGCTCGCCCGCGAGTCGCTCTACGACTGAGACGATCCCCCGCCGCCCACCCCCAATCACCGACGTGCCCACCGCGATCCGGACGCGGCGGACGCACAAGGCCTACGGCCCCGAGCCGGTCGACCGCGAGACGCTCGACGAGCTGTTCGAGCTCGCGCGGTGGGCGCCGAACCACCACCTCACGAACCCGTGGCGCTTCCGCGTGCTCGGGCCGCGGAGCCTCGCGCGGCTGAAGGAGGTCGCCGGCCCCGAGGGCGCGACGAAGCTCGACCGCGCGCCGACGCTGATCCTCGTCTCCGCCGTCGGCAACGAGGAGGACCGCGACGCGACCGCGGCCGCCGCCTACATCGTGCTCCTCGCCGCCCACGCGAAGGGTCTCGCGGGCTACTGGCGGACGCCCGAGGTGGTCCAGACGGCCGCCGGGCGCACAGCGCTCGGGATTCCGGAAGAGGAGCAGATCCTCGGTCTGTTGCACCTCGGCCCGCCCCGCCAGGAGCAGCGCGTGCCCGATCGTGCACCGACATCCGCAGTGGTGACCTACCTGGAGTAGTACGCTCCAGCGCGCTTGCTGGAAAGGGCGGTCGGAGTCCCGGTGGGCTTCGAACACTCACGAGGAGGAGTCACATGCGAAGCACCTTGAGGACCCTGCTGGGCCTCATCGCCGTGCTCGTGCTCGCGCTCGGCGTCGCGGCTTGCGGCGGCGACGACGACAACGAGGGCGGCGACAGCGGAGGCGACCAGCCGACAGGGCAGGTTCAGTCGGGAGGCACGGCGAAGTTCAACTACGCCTCGTTCCCGGACTACATGGACCCGGCCATGAGCTACACGGTGGCCGGTTGGCAGGCGCTCATCCCGACGTACACGCCGCTGCTGACGTACAAGCGCGAGGCCGGTGCGACCGGCGCGCAGCTGATGCCCGGCCTGGCCGAGGCGATGCCTGAGGTCACCAACGGCGGCAAGACGTACAAGCTCAAGCTGCGGAGCGGCCTGAAGTACTCCGACGGCAGCCCCGTCAAGGCCAGCGACTTCGAGCACACGATCAAGCGCGTCATCACGCTCGAGTCGGGCGGCGCGCCGTTCTACGTGGGCGCGATCAAGGGCGCCGAGGCCTACCAGAAGGCGGGCAAGCCGAAGGGCGACATCTCCGGCATCGACGCCGACGACGCGACGGGCGAGATCACGATCGAGCTCAACGAGGCCAGCGGCCAGTTCCCGTTCATCCTCTCGATGGACTTCGCCGGGCTCGTCCCGAGCAGCACGCCGTTCGAGGTCCTGACGAAGAAGCCGCCGCCCGGCGTCGGCCAGTTCAAGATCACGAAGGTCGACGGCAGCCGCGGGTTCACGCTCGAGAAGAACGAGAACTTCCCGGAGATCCCGGGTCTCGAGCCGGCCAAGCTCGACAAGATCGAGGTCACGGTCGTCAAGAACGGCGAGCGTCAGGTCCGCGACGTGCTGCAGAACCAGGCCGACTACCTGGACGACCCGTCCGCGGGTGACGCCCTGACCGAGTTCCAGCAGCAGGCCCCGAACCGGTACAAGGAGTTCACGACGAACTCCACGTACTACTACTTCCTCAACCATCGGACGAAGCCGTTCGACAACGAGAAGGTTCGCCAGGCGGTCGCGTACGGCATCGACAAGCGCGCCATCATCCGCATCTACGGCGGTCTGATGGAGCCGGGCTGCAACTTCCTGCCCCCGGGCATGGAGGGCCACGAGCCGATCGACCCGTGCCCCTACGGTGATCCGACGCAGCCGCCGGACATCGAGAAGGCGCGGTCGCTCATCAAGGAGGCCGGCGCCGAGGGCGAGGAAGTGCTCGTCTGGGGCAACGACGAGGACGACTCGAAGCAGAACGCGGAGTACCTCTCCGACGTCCTGAACGAGATCGGCCTGAAGTCGCGGCCGAAGATCATCGAGGGCTCGGTGTTCTTCACCACCGTCGGCAACCAGAAGACGAAGGCCCAGGCCGGCTTCACGAACTGGTTCCAGGACTTCCCGCACCCCGGGAACTTCCTGTTCCTCGTCGACGGCGACACCATCCAGCCCACGAACAACCAGAACTTCGGCAACGTCGAGGTTCCGGAGATCGACAAGAAGATCGACGAGCTGAACCCGATGGAGCTCAGCGAGGCCGCTTCCGGCTACGCCGAGATCGATCGCCAGCTCATCGAGGGCGCGCACGTGGTGCCCTACGGCAGCAAGAAGATCCCGCTCATCACCTCTGAGCGGATCGCCTTCGAGGACGTGCTGTTCCACCCGGTGCTCCAGGTGGACTACGCCTCGATCGGGCTCAAGGAGGGCCAGCAGTAGACGCGAGCGGGGCGCCGGGGCAAACTGTCCCGGCGCCCTCCGCGCTCACGCCATGGCCACAGAGCCGACCCTCAAGCCGAGCGACCCGCTCACCGCGACCCCGCCGACGCTGGATCCGCCGGACGTCAAGTCGGCGCCTCCCGCAACGGGGCCGTGGCAGCTGGCGTGGCGCCGGCTGAAGCGCAACAAGGTCGCGCTCGCCTTCGGCGTCCTCTTCGTCCTGCTCATCCTGTCGGCCCTGGCCGCGCCCCTGTGGGCCGACCACGTCGCCCACACCACGCCGGACCGCCAGCGCCTCGCCGACCAGGTCGTCGTCGACGGCAAGCCGCGCGACATCGTCTCGGTGCGCGGCATCCCGATGGGCCCGACATGGCAGGGCAAGTACTTCCTCGGCGCCGACCAGAGCGGCCGCGACGTGATGGTCCGGCTCCTCTACGGCGCGCGCAACTCGATCTTCGTCGGCTTCACGGCCGCGATCATCACGACCTTCCTCGCCGTGCTGCTCGGCCTGTTGGCCGGCTACTTCCGCGGCTGGACCGACGCGCTCATCTCGCGCGGCATGGACATCCTCTGGGCGTTCCCCGTGCTGCTGCTCGGGATCGCGCTCGGCGTCTCGCTGGCGACCGAGGGCCTCAACCTCGGGTTCGTCAAGGTCGCGGGCAACTCGCTGTGGATACCGACGCTGATCATCGGTTTCGTCGGCATCGTCTACCTCGCCCGGCCGATCCGCGGGCAGGTCATGTCGCTGCGCGAGAAGGAGTTCATCGAGGTCGCCCGCGCGCAGGGCATGAGCGACTTCCGGATCATGACCCGCGAGCTGCTGCCCAACCTCTTCTCGACGATCCTCGTGTTCTTCCCGCTGATCGTCGCCAACGCGATCCTGCTCGAGTCGGCGCTGTCGTTCCTCGGCGCGGGCGTGCAGCCGCCGTCGCCGTCGTGGGGGACGATGATCTCCGACGGCCTCGACCGGATCATCGGCGCGCCGCACCTGACCATCGCACCCGGCCTGATGCTCGTCCTCACCGTCCTGTCGCTCAACATCTTCGGCGAGGGCGTCCGCGACGCCCTCGACCCGCGCGCCAAGGTGCGCCTGGAGCACTAGATGGCCAGGTTCGTCGTCCGCCGGCTGATCGGGATGGCCCTCGTCATGGTGGCCGTCTCGCTGCTGACGTTCTTCATCTTCTTCGTCATCCCCGGCGGCGACCCCGCCGACCGCCTGGCGGGCAAGTACGCGACGCCGCAGCAGGTCGCGGCGGTCGAGCGCGAATGGGGCTTCGACGACCCGTTCTGGGTCCAGTACGGGGCGATGATGGAGAAGACGTTCACCGGCGAGCTGATCTCGTTCAACCGGCAGGAGGACGTCGTCGAGCGCATCGTCGACGGCGCGCCGCGCACGTTCGCTCTGGCGATCGGCGCGGCGATCCTCTGGATGATCGCCGGCGTGGCGCTCGGGCTGTTCAGCGCCATGCGCGCCGGCGCGTTCTCCGATCGATTGCTCACCGTGCTCGCGCTGGTGGGCATCTCGATGCCGGTCTTCTGGCTGGGCGCGCTGGCCAGCTACTACCTCGGCTACAAGTGGAAGCTCGTGCCGGACGGCGGGTACGTGACGATCGCCGACGGCGGGCTGTGGGAGTGGTTCCGGCACATGATCCTGCCGTGGACGGTGCTCGCGACGCTGTTCGTCGGCATCTACTCGCGCGTCGTGCGCAACCAGGTGCTCGACACGATCAACGACGACTACGTCCGCACCGCCCGCGCGAAGGGGCTCTCGGAGCGCCGCGTGCTCATCCGCCACGTGCTGCGCAACTCGATGATCCCCGTCGTCACGCTCTGGGGGCTCGACTTCGGGCTCGTGCTCGGCGGCGGCGCGATCCTCACCGAGCGCGTCTTCGACATCCAGGGGGTCGGCGACTACTTCGCCGAGTCCATCGGCACGCTCGACGTGCCGCCCGTGCTGGCGATCGTCCTGTTCGGCGCGTTCTTCATCGTGCTGCTGAACGGGCTCGTCGACATCATCTACGCGATGCTCGACCCCCGGATCCGGCTGCAGTGAGCGCCGGCGACCCGATCCTCGAGGTCGACCACCTCAAGGTCGACTTCAGCACCGACGAGGGCGTCGTGCACGCCGTCGACGACGTGTCGTTCACGCTCAGGGACGGCGAGGTCCTCGCGGTGGTCGGCGAGTCCGGCTCCGGGAAGTCGGTGACGGCGATGACGCTCATGGGCCTGACGCGCTCGCCCAACGCCCGCTTCGAGGGCTCGGCCCGCCTGCGCGGCCAGGAGCTGATCACTGCGAGCGACGACGACCTGCGCAAGCTCCGGGGCAAGGAGATCGCGATGATCTTCCAGGACCCGATGACGTCGCTGAACCCGGTGCACCGCATCGGCGCGCAGATCGTCGAGCAGATCCAGGCGCACGAGGACGTCTCCGACGCCGAGGCGCGCGACCGCGTCGTGACGCTGCTCGACCGCGTCGGGATCCCGCGCTCCCGCGAGCGGATCGACAGCTACCCGCACGAGTTCTCCGGCGGCATGCGCCAGCGCGTGATGATCGCCATGGCGCTGTCGTGCGACCCCGGCGTCCTCATCGCCGACGAGCCGACCACCGCGCTCGACGTGACGATCCAGGCGCAGATCCTGCGCGAGATGCGCAACCTGCGCGAGCGCACCGGCACCTCGATCATCCTCGTCACGCACGACCTCGGCGTCGTCGCCGACATCGCCGACCGCATCGCGGTGATGTACAGCGGGCGGATCGTCGAGACCGGCACGCTCGACGAGATCTTCTACGACCCGCAGCACCCGTACACGTGGGGGCTCCTCGGCTCGATCGCGCGCATCGACCGGCCGCGGCCGCACCGGCTGCCGTCGATCCCCGGCATGCCGCCGTCGCTCGTCAACCGGCCCGAGGGCTGCCACTTCCGCCCGCGCTGCCGGCACGAGTTCGCGCAGTGCGCGCAGCTGCCGCTGCTCGAGGGGCGCATCCCCGAGGCGCCGGGCCACGACGACCGCTGCTGGCTGCCGGTCGCCGAGAAGCGCGAGCGCCGCGTGGTCGCCGACGGGCAGATCGGCCTCGAGGCGGAGGGCGCGACGGCGTGAGCGACGGGACCGGCGCCGCGACGCGAACGGACTCGCTGCTCGAGGTCGAGCACGTCAAGCAGCACTTCCCCATCCGCAAGGGGCTGCTCAACACCGTCCAGGGGCACGTGCACGCCGTCGACGACGTGTCGTTCACCCTGCGCGAGGGCGAGACGCTGGGCCTGGTCGGCGAGTCGGGCTGCGGCAAGACGACGCTGTCGCGCACGCTCATGCGCCTGATCGACCCGACCGACGGGAAGATCGCGTTCCGCGGGCGCGACATCACGCACGCCTCGCGGCGCGAGCTGCGCCCGCTGCGGACCGAGATCCAGATGGTCTTCCAGGACCCGTACGCCTCGCTGAACCCGCGCAAGCGCATCTCGCAGATCATCGGCGGACCGCTCGAGCTGCACGGTGTGGGCAAGGACGAGATCGCGAAGCGCACGAAGGACCTGCTCGAGCGCGTCGGCCTCCAGCGCGAGCACGTCAACCGCTTCCCGCACGAGTTCTCGGGCGGCCAGCGCCAGCGCATCGGCGTCGCGCGCGCCCTGGCGCTCGAGCCCAAGCTGATCGTGCTCGACGAGCCGGTCAGCGCGCTCGACGTCTCGATCCAGGCCCAGATCGTCAACCTGCTCGAGGAGCTGCAGGACGACTTCGGCCTGACCTACATCTTCGTCGCCCACGACCTGTCCGTCGTGCGGCACGTCAGCGACCGGATCGCCGTGATGTACCTCGGCCGGATCATGGAGCTCTCGCCCGCCGAGGAGCTCTACTCCAAGCCGATCCACCCGTACACGTCGGCGCTGCTGGCCGCGATCCCGATCCCGGACCCGCAGGAGAACCGCCGGCGCGAGCGGATCGTGGTCGGGGGCGAGCCGCCCTCGCCCGTCGACCCGCCGTCGGGCTGCGTGTTCCACACCCGCTGCCCCCGCGCGCAGGACATCTGCCGCAGCGAGATCCCGCGGCTCAGCGACTACGGCAACGGCCACCTCGCGCACTGCCACTTCCCGCTCAACGTCACGCGCGAGGAGATCGCGGCGTCGACGAAGTCGCCGCTGTCGCCCATGGCCAGCGGCGACTCCGAGCCGCAGTACGTCGAGCCCGAGCTCAAGCCGGCCTAGCCGCCGAGCCGGCCGCGCAGGAAGGCCCCCGCGCCGACCACCTCCGCGCCCTTCGCCCGGGCGCGGCCCGCCAGCTCCCGGTCCGACGTCACGACCGTCACGCCGGGCGCCGCCCGCTCGGCGATCAGGTCGTCGGCGTGCGGGGCGAAGCCGACCCGCACGCGCGTCGCCTGCAGCCCCTTATCGGCCCCGTCGAAGACGACCGCGACCTCCTCACCCGCCTCCTCGGCGAAGTCGTCGAGCGCGTTGACGAGCCGCTGCATCGCGCCGTGGCGGTCGCGCCACCACCCGTCGGCGCGCGCGCCCATCACGTTGTTGCCGTCCACGAGCCACATCGACCGCACCATTGTGCGCCCGGCGCCCCCGAGGGTGCCGCCGGGGCGCGCGGTCACCCCAGCGGGGAGCTGTCGCGGACGAGGACGTCGACGTCGCGGGCCTCCCCGATCGCCTGGCCACGATCGTCGAGGAGCGACAGGCTCAGCGCCGAGCGCTGCGCGTGCGGCAGCTCGATGACGAAGAACTTGCCCGTGATACCGCTGTCGTCGTCGACGACGGCGGCGACCGCCGGTGCGCCGTCGGCCGAGATCTCCACCGCGGACGCCTCGTCGGGGACGGTGCCGAAGAGGAGCGTCTCGTCGACCGCGCCCGCGCCGATCGCGGCCCCGGGCGTTCCCGGCGTCATCCCGCCGCACGTCGCGTGGGTCCCGGGCGCCGGCTCTCCCTCGGTGAGCACGCGCAGAGCCAGGCAGAAGCTGCCGCCCTCTTGCGCGTGCATGAGCTGCCATTCCGTGCCGCGCTCGGTCCGGCCCGCGCCCACGACGCCCTTGTCGGTCGCTCCGACGAGGCCGTCCGGCTCGCGCTCGAAGACGCCCGTCACCGCGGCTGTCGCCGCCCCGGCGAGCAGGAGCGCCGCCAGGCCCGCCAGGAGCGCCGCGCGCCCGCGAAGCGGTCGTGCCGGCGAGCGCCGCCGGCGACCCTCGGCTTCGCGGGCGACCCGCGCGAGCTCTTCGTCGAGCTGCCCGATCCACATGATGTCCCGGTCGGTCATGCCGCCTCCTTGTGTGGCGCGAGATCAGAGCGGTCGGCGAGGGCGCGCAGCGCCCTCGAGACGCGGGCGCGAGCGGTCTGCTCGGAGACGCCCAGCGTCGTCGCGACCTGGGGATAGGGAAGCTCGTCGATGACGCGGAGCTTGAGCGCGAGGCGCTGCTGCTCGTCGAGCTCGTCGAAGGCCGCCGACACCCGGGCCCGGATGTCCGCCGAGCCGGCGAGCTCGAGGATGCGCCCCCGGTCGTCGTCGTGGACCGGGGGGACGCGGATGCCGAGCCTCCTGACCGCCTTGCGCGACGCCACCCCGCGACGGACGTAGCGACTCAGCTGGTGGCGCGCGATCGCGTACAGCCACGCGGCCTCCTGCTCGCCGCCCGTGCCCCGGAAGCGCGCACGGTGCTGGAAGGCCTGAGCGAACGTCTCGGCCGCCAGGTCGCGAGCGGCGTCGACGTCGAACGTCCGGCGCACGAAGAAGGCGAGCACGTCGCGTGCGTGCACGGCGTAGAACTCCGTGAACGCGGAAGGGCGATCCCGTGACCGCCGCAGCGCCGATTCGCCGTCTGGCTTCTCCATCTCGCATATCTGTGCCACAACGCTGGTGGTTGTGACACCGATGCCGTCTCCCTGAGCAACGCCGTCGACCCGCAACCCTCACGGCGGGCCGAGTCCGCCACCGTCGACCCTGTGTGGAGGGCCCCCTCAGGGGGTGCGCGAGCGGGCGACTCCGCTCGCGCCATAGGATCGCGCGATGCGCGCACGCTTGTACGGCATGGCGATCTCGCACCCGGCGAACGCGGCGCGGCTGATGCTCGAGCACAAGGGGATCGAGCACCAACTCGTCAAGGTGCCGCCCGGCGCCCAGGCAGTCCGGATCCGCCTCGCCGGCTTCCGCGGCGGCACGGTCCCCGCGCTCGTGCGCGGGACGCGCCGTGCGCTCGG
>DASVRH010000149.1:0-8766 GCA_036388715.1 Solirubrobacteraceae bacterium
CGACGGGCATCTCGGCGCCGACGAACAGGTCGGCGCGCAGGTCGGCGAGCGCCTCGCGCAGCGCGCGCGCCGCCTCGGGCCGGTCCTCCGGCGCGCAGAGCGGCGCGAGGCGGTCCCCCGGGCCGTCGCCCACGAGCCGCACGACCCGCAGCGGGCGCCGGCGCGTGGCGACGAGGGGCAGCAGCGCCGAGGCGGTGCCGTCCTCCCGGCGCACCGCGAGCACGTGCAGCTCGCGGTCGCCGAGCAGGTGGCGGCACCAGGCCTCTCCCCACTCGTAGGTGGCGAAGAGGTTGCCGGTCGCCTCGGCAAGCGCGCTCCATGCCGGGCGCGCCCTCTCCAGCGAGCCGAGCGGCTCGAGGGTCAAGCGGCCCGGCTGACGCGGCGCCTCAGCACGTCCGGGCAGACACGCACGGGTCGACGACGCGCAGACGGCTGCGCCAGTCGATGTCGTTGCGCATCTTGAAGACGTACACGCTCTCCGGAGCGTAGTACTCGACCCCGGCGGACTTGGCGAAGCTGACCCACTTGTCCTCGTGACCGAACGAGGTGTAGGTGGAGCCGGACTCCGTCGCGATCGCCCAGGACGACCCGGTGTCGCCCATGATCGCCCCGTACTCGCGCAGCGCGCGGAGGATCGTCTTCTTCCACGGAGCGAGCTGGAGGGCGTCGATCTCCGCGAGGGTCATGTCGAGCTGCACGCGGGTGCCCATCGGCGGCGCGTCGACCTCCGACTGGCCGATCTGCGAGCAGCGGCGGCCGGCGTGGCCGTGGGCCGGGTCGACCGGGCTGACGACCTTGCCGTTCGAGCAGCTGATCGCGAGGAACAGCGCGTGGTCGATGTGACCCTCGGCGAGCTCCTCGGCGCGCAGCTTGCCGGCGAGGTTGCCGAAGCCGGCGGCCGTGGCCGACGAGTCGAGGCCGAGGCCGTCGATGCGCGTCTTGCCGCCCCAGCCGATGTCGATCTGCCCGCCGCCGCGCGGCTTGCTCTTGACGGCCCAGAAGTCGTACTCCCAGCCCGTGGCCTGGTCGATGACGGTCATGTGGCCGTCCGTGCCGCCCGCGGCCTGTGCCGGGTCGGGGATGCGCACGGTGTCGCCCTCGACCTCGCAGGTGCCCCAGTCCTCGACGCAGTGGACGGTGTAGACCGGGTCGGTCGCCCGCGACCAGAAGACCGGGTCGCCGTAGTCGTCCGACGAGCCCGAGTCACCGGCGGTGAAGTTCTCCATCGGGCCGAAGCCGGTGATCCGCTGGATCATCTGCGAGGAGTTCGCGACGAGGCGCGGGTTCTCGGGCAGCTTCTGGTTGAACGGGCTGTCGTCGCTGTAGGGACGCCAGCACGCGCCCGGCCAGTTGCCGACGTCGAACGTGCCGAAGGCGCACGCGCCGGGGGCGGGAGGCGCGGGGGCCTCGGGGACCGGCTCGACGGCGGGCTGGGTGCTCGGCGGCGGCGTCTGGGTCGTACCCGTCGTGTCGATCGGGTCGGCGAGCGAGACCGAGCCGTCCTCCTGGACGATCACGAGCTTCGGCGTCGTGAACTTGGTGTCGGTGGCGGTCTTCGTCCCCGGGCGCAGCAGCTTGCGGCTGGCGCGGACGACGAGCAGGCCGCGGCGGGCGCCGCGGCGGGCGCGGCTCAGCGGGATGCGCTGCCAGCGGCGCTTCGTGCTCAGGCGCGCCTTGCGGATGCCGCCGGCCTTGACGCCGTTGAGGCGGTAGGCGACGAGCGACCCCGCGCGGGAGCTGGCCTGGTAGGTCTTGACGGACTGGGCGGCCTCGGCGGAGGCCGGGCCGGATGGGTGCACGCCTACGAGGGCGAGCAGGACGGCGGCGAGCAACGCCACCGCCAGGGCGCAAGGACGAGACATTGGGGACTCCGGGTTTGTGCACCACCCGGAGATCCTTCGGCAGCCCGGCCAACTCGCGTTGTCTGCGAGTCCCGTGGGCTTTGCGAGCCCGCCTCACGACGGGGGTGCCTTTTCGGGAGGTGCTTGTCGTGCGTGTCGAGTCGTGTTTCGGCGCGAACCCGTGCACTCCGAGGCCCACCCCTCAGGTTTCGGACAGATGTCCAGCGGCGATCCGGCGAACGCCGGGGCGCCAATCAGTACCTTCGCCGCATCGGCGACGTGCTCATCCTCTGCTACCACGCCGTCAGCCCGACCTGGCCGGCGGCGCTCTCGGTCACGCCCGAGCACCTCGAGCGCCAGCTCGAGTGGCTGGTGCGGCGCGGGTACCGCGGCGTGACGTTCGCCGAGGCGCTGGCGCTGCCGCCGGGGCGCAACGTGGTCGTGACGTTCGACGACGCCTACCGCTCGGTGCTCACGCTCGGCGCGCCGATCCTCCAGCGGCTCGGCCTGCCCGGGACCGTGTTCGCCCCCACCGCCTGGATGGACCGCGACGAGCCGATGACGTGGCCGGGGATCGACGAGTGGATCGGGACCGAGCACGAGAGCGAGCTGATGCCGCTGAGCTGGGATGAGCTGGGCGACCTGGCCGACCAGGGCTGGGAGGTCGGCTCCCACACGCGCACGCATCCACGCCTGACGCAGGTCGGCGACGAGCAGCTGCGCGCCGAGCTCGTGGGCTCGCGCGAGGACTGCGAGGCGCGGCTGGGGCGGCCCTGCCGCACGATCGCCTACCCGTACGGCGACCACGACGTCAGGGTGCGGATGGCGGCCCGCGAGGCCGGCTACGACGCGGCCTGCATCCTCGCGCGCTCGCAGCGGCACGGCGACCGGTTCGGGTGGCCCAGGCTCGGCATCTACCAGCACGACGAGCGCCGCCGGTTCGTGCTGAAGTCGTCGCGGACGGTGCGGCGACTGCTGAGAACGCGCCTCGCCGCCGAATACTTCAGTCGGTGAGCGAAGAAGAGCCCCAGCAGTCCCTCACGCGCCGCACGGCGCGGGGCATGGCGTGGGCGTACGGGTCGTACGTCGGCGGCCGCGTGCTCGTGCTGCTGGCGACGGCGATCCTCGCGCGGCTGCTCACGCCGAAGGAGTTCGGCCTGGTCGCGCTGGCGCTGACGTTCACGGCGTTCCTGGACATGCTCAAGGACTTCGGGGTCGCCGAGGCGCTGATCATCGTCGACGAGTCCGAGGTCGCCGAGAAGGCGGAGACCGCCTGGGTGGTCATGCAGTTCGGCGGCCTGCTGCTGCTCGTGCTGACGAGCGCCCTCGGCCCGCTGGCCGCCGAGTTCTACGACGAGCCGGCCCTCGTCGCGATCATGCCCGTCCTCGGCTTCACCTTCGTGCTGCGATCGTTCGGCGCCGCCCACTACGCCATCGCGCAGAAGTCGATCGACTTCCGCAAGCGGACGGCCGGCGAGCTGGCCGACGTCGTCGTGCGCGGCGTGGTCGGCGTGACGCTCGCGCTCGCGGGCGCCGGGGCGTGGAGCCTCGTGCTCGGCTACGTGGCCGGCACGGCGGCGATGACGACGACGCTGTGGGCGCTCGTGCCGTGGCGGCCGCACTTCAAGCCGCGCCGCGACCACCTGCGCGAGCTGCTCGGCTTCGGCGGCGCCCTGACCGGCGTCAGCCTCGCCGGCGCCATCATCGGCAACGCCGACCGGCTGCTCATCGGCCGGGTGCTCGGCGCGGCGCCGCTCGGGCTCTACTCGCTGGCCTCGCGACTGCCGGAGCTTCTGATCATCAACCTGTCCGTCGTGGCCGGCCAGGTCCTCTTCCCCGCCTTCGCGGCCGTCGACCGCGAGTCGCTGCACCAGGCGTTCCTCGCCTCGCTGCGCTATGCCGCGATGGTCGCGCTGCCGCTCGCCGCGTTCATGTTCGTGCTCGCCGAGCCGCTCGTCCTCGCCGCGTTCGGCGACCAGTGGCTCGACGCGACGGGGGTCATGCAGCTCTTCGTCGTCTACGCGGTGGCGTCGCCGATCACGCTCGTCTGCGGGACGGTGTTCAAGGCGCGCGGGAAGGGCGGGATGCTGATGAAGCTCGCCATCTTCCAGGTCGTGCTGATCGTGCCCGCCGTCGCGATCGTCGTCGACGAGGGGATCGAGGCTGTGGCGATCTGCCAGGCGGCGATGGCCGGCGTTGTCCTGCTCCTCCAGCTCGGGCTGGCGATGCGGATGCTGAGCGTGGGCCCCGTGTCGATCCTCGCCGCGCTGTGGCCGCCGGCCGTCGCCGCGGTGGCGCTCGGCCTGACCGTCTGGGGCGTGGACCTCCTGCTCGACGGCCCGTGGGCGACGATCTTCGCGGCCGCCGCCGCCGGCGCCGTGGTCTACGGCGCGCTGCTCTGGCTGCTCGACCGCGAGTCGCTGCGCCGCCTGGCGGGCACCGTCCGTCCCACCGCGACCCCGGCGACCCCATGACCCCACGCGCGACGATCACCATGCCGGCCTACAACGCCGAGGCGACGCTGCGCGACGCGGTCGACAGCGCGCTGGCCCAGACCGTCGAGGACTTCGAGCTCGTGGTCGTCGACGACGGGTCGCGCGTTCGCGTGGAGGAGGTCCTGGCCGACATCCGCGACGAGCGCCTGCGGATCGTCCGCCACGAGCGCAACCGCGGGCTCGGCCCCACGCGCAACACGGCGCTGCGCTCGGCCCGCGCCCCGCTCCTCTGTCACCTCGACGCCGACGACCGCTACGAGCCCGAGTACCTCGAGGCGCTGCTGCCGTGCTTCGAGGACCCCGAGGTCGGCCTCGCCTACCCCAACGCGCACGTCTTCGGGATCAACGAGCACCCGTACATCCGCGACGCCTCGCTGCACCCGGCGCGGCTGCCGGGCCTCGCGCGGCAGAACACGATCCCCAACTTCTCGATGGTGCGCCGCGAGGCGCTGGAGAGCATCGGCGGCTACGCGGAGTTCACCTGGGGCGCGATGGACTGGTACCTCTACCTCCGCGTCGCCGGCGCGGGCTGGAGGTTCGCCTACGTCGACCGGATCCTCGCCCACTACCGCTGGACGGGCGAGTCGATGAGCCAGGACTGGGACAAGGTGCAGCGCTCCAACCTGGCCGTGCTCTGGCGCTTCATGCTCCACCACCCGCTCAAGCGCGGGCCACACCGGCTGGTGGCCAAGCTCGCGTTGCGCGAGGCGGGCACGCGGATCCCCGGCGCGCGGCGGCTGAAGGACGCCGCGGTGGGCCGGCGCGCGTGAGCGACGACGTGCTCGTCTCCGTGATCGTGCCGGTCCTCGACGAGGAGCGCCACCTCGAGCGCGCGCTGGAGCACGCGCTCGGGCAGGAGGGGCTCGACGGCGAGCTCGAGGTGCTGGTCGTCGACGGCGGGTCGCGGGACCGCACGCGGTCGATCGCGGCGCGCATCGCCGCGGCGGACCCGCGCGTGCGGCTGCTCGACAACCCGGACCGATTGATCCCGCACGCGCTGAACGTGGGGCTGCGGGCGGCGCGCGGGGAGTTCGTCGCCCGCATGGACGCGCACACCTGGTATCCGCCCGGCTACCTGGCGGTCGGCGTCGCACGGCTGCGCCGCGGCGACGTGGCCCAGGTCAGCGGGCCGCAGCTCGCCGAGGGCGACGGCACGTGGTCGCGCCGCGTGGCGCTCGCGCTGACGACGAAGATGGGGATGGGCGGCGCGACCTACCGCGCGGCCGGCGCCGAGCGCGAGGTCGACAGCGGCTTCACCGGCATGTGGCGCCGCGCGACGCTCGAGGCGCACGAGGGCTGGGACGAGCGCTGGCACGTCAACGAGGACGGCGAGCTGGCGGCCCGGGTGCGCGCGGCGGGCGGGCGGATCGTGTGCGTGCCCGAGATGGCCGCGAGCTACGTGCCGCGCGACAGCCTGCGCGGGCTCGGGCGCCAGTACTGGCGCTACGGCCAGTACCGCGCGCGCACCTGCCTGGCCCACCCGGAGACCATGCGCCGCTCGCACGCGCTGCCGCCGGCGTTTGTCGCGCTCGCCGCGACGGCCGTGCTGCCGGGGCGGATCGGCTCGCCGGGGCGGCTGGCCGTCGCCGCGTGGTCGGCCGCCGCGGTCGCGGCGTCGGCCTCCGTCGCGGGGCGCGACGGCGTCACGCCGGCCGACCTCGCGACGCTGCCGGCGATCTTCGCGACGATGCACGTCTCCTGGGGCGCGGGGTTCGTGCGCGGGAGCGCGCGGTTCGGCCCGCCGGTCGAGGCGTTCCTGCGCGTCGCCGGGGTGAAGCGGTGACGCGGCTCGGCCTCTACATCGACGCCCAGTACCGCGAGGAGGCCGGGCGGCTCTTCACCGAGTTCGAGTCCTTCCCGTTCCTGCGCTTCGGCTGCGAGGTCGGCGGCCACTTCGACGAGCTCGTCCTCTTCGGGCGCTCGGCGCCGGAGGGCGTCGGGGTCGACCACGAGCTGCCCGCCGGGCCGAGGCTGGCGCCGCTGCCCTACTACGAGAACCTCGCGCGGATCGGGGCGGTCGCGCGGGCGACGAGCGGCGTCGTGCGGGCGATGTGGCGCGGCCTGGAGCGTGTCGACGTCGTCTGGGCGTTCGGCCCGCATCCGTTCGCGCTGCTGCTCGCGCTGCTCGGGCTCGCGCGCCGCAAGCGCGTCGTGCTCGGCGTCCGCCAGGACACGCTGACCTACTTCCGCACGCGGCTGCGCTCGCGCGGGACGGCGCCGCTGCTGGCGCCGCTGTGGGTCCTCGACCGCCTCTGGAAGCTCCTCGCTCGCCTGGTCCCGGCGACCGTCGTCGGCGGCGCGCTCGAGCGGCTCTACGGCGGGCCGCGGCGCGGCGTCTACGCCATGACCATCTCCCTCGTCCGCGGCGAGGACGTCGCCGACGGCCCTCGTGACGCGGGGCCGGGCGACGACGTCGAGCTGCTCACCGTCGGCCGGCTCGAGCCCGAGAAGAACCCGGTGCTCGCGGTCGAGGCGCTCGCCGCGCTGCAGGGCGAGAACGGGCGCCGCTACCGGCTGACCTGGGTCGGGACCGGCCGCCTGGGCGACGACGTGCGCGCCGCGGCCGAGCGCCTCGGCGTCGCCGACCGCGTCGAGCTTCCCGGCTTCGTCCCCTTCGGGCCGCGGCTCATGGAGCGCTACCGGCAGGCGGACGTGTTCGTGCACGTCGCGCTGACCGAGGGCGCGCCGCAGGTCCTCCTCGAGGCGCTCTCCGCAGCGACGCCCGTCGTCGCGACCGACGTCGGCGGCGTCGCCGCGACGCTCGAGGACGGCGCGGCCGGCGCGCTGGTCCCCCCGCGCGACGCGCCGGCGCTCGCCGCCGCGGTGGCCCGGACGGTGGCCGACGACGCCGCCCGCCGCGGCCGGGTCGAGCGGGGCCTCGAGATCGCGCGCGAGAAGTCGCTGGAGGCCGAGGCGGAGAGGGTCGCTCGCTGGATCGGCGGCGCCCGGGGCGGCGCCTAGACTGCCGCCGATGCGTCCGCCGGTGCTCTCACCGACCGCGCTGGTCCGCAACCCCGCGGTCTTCACCGCGGTCCTGGCCCTCGGCGGGGTCTTCGCCGCGTTCATCGCCGGCGTCGTCGCCGCCCGCTCCCCGACGCTCGCCGGCGCGATGGCCGCCGCGGCCCTCTTCGGCCCGATCGCGCTCATCGACCTGCCGCTCGCGCTCGCGGCCTGGACCGCGCTGCTCTTCATGCGCCTCGTGCCGGGGATCGGGCTGCCGTTCAGCATGGCCGGCCTGCTGATCGCCTTCGCGTGGGTCGGGGCGATGGGCGGGCGCACCGGGGTCATCCGCGCCACGCTCGGGCGGATGCGCCCGCTCGTGCTCGCGATCGCGGCGCTGATGCTCTGGCTCGCGACGAGCGTGGCCTGGGCCTCGAACCCCGACGTCGTCTGGAGCGACCTCATCTACTGGGTGCTCGCCGGGGTCCTGGCGCTGGTCGTCGCGACCACGGCCGACTCGCCCGCGCGGCTGAAGCTGATCTGCGCCGCGTTCGTGGTCGGCGCGCTGCTCTCGGTCCTCGTCGGGCTGATCGACGGCGGGCTGACCGGCGGCGCCGACGCGATCGACACCGCGGTCGAGGGACGGTTCGCGAGCGCGCAGAACGACCCGAACGACCTCGCGGCCGGACTGGTCGCCGCCATCGCGCTCGCGGTCGGGACGCTGGGCGCGACCCGCAACGGCCTGGCCCGCGGGCTGCTCACGATCGCGGTGCCGCTGCTCGTGCTCGGCCTCGCCGCGACGCAGTCGCGCGGGGGCATCGTGGCGTCGCTCATCGCCGTCGTCACCGCGCTCGTCGTCGCGCGCGAGCGGCGCGGCCAGGTCCTGCTGGCGATCACCGGCGTGGTGACGGTGGCCGCCTTCGCGCTCGCGACGACGCCCGGCGCGCTCGAACGGGTGACCACGCTCGACAACGGCGGCAACGGCCGCAGCGAGCTGTGGTCGATCGCCTGGAAGATGAGCGGCGACCACCCGGTGGGCGGCGTCGGTCTCAACCAGTTCCGCGAGGAGTCGATGGACTACGTGAGAGAGCCCGGGAACCTCGAGTTCGTCGAGCTCATCGTCGAATCGCCCCACATCGTGCACAACGCCTACCTCCAGATGCTCGCCGAGACCGGGATCGTGGGGCTCGTGCTCTTCCTCTCCGTCCTCGCCCTCTGCCTCGGCGCCTCGATCCGCGCGCTGCGCATCGCGCGGGAGGCCGGGCGCGGCGACCTGACCGCGCTCGCCCAGGGAGTCGTGGTCGCGCAGACGGGGTTCCTCGCCGCGATGTTCTTCCTGTCGATCGGCAACGACTTCCGGCTCTGGCTGCTGCTCGGTCTCGGCCCTGGACTGCTGTCAGCCGTCCAGGCCGCCACGCGATCGGCCGCACCGGCCGCTAGCCTGCGCGCATGACGCTGGACGTGGCACCGCCGCGCGGCGCCGGCGCCGC
>DASVRH010000150.1:0-7094 GCA_036388715.1 Solirubrobacteraceae bacterium
CGCAGCAGCCCGAGGCCCACGCCGCCGCCGAAGCCGACGTCGAGCGCACGGTGCGACGGGCCCACCTCGAGCAGCGCGACCGCGCGCTCGTTCGTCGCGCGGTTGCGGCGGTTGAGCATCGCCGCGAGGACGCGGCCGGACGCTCCGCTCGGCCGCCGCAGCTGGGCGGCCAGGCGACGGCGCAGCATCGGTCGCGGCTACTCGACCTCGGGGCGCTTGTCGCCGGGCCAGACGCCCGTGAGGTGGGCGAAGCTCTTCGCCCCGGCGCGCTGGATCGCCGCGCGGGTGACGAAGAACGTGAGGCCCTGCACGGCCGCCGCGCCGAGGACCTTCGGGTAGGTGGTCTCCTCGATGTTGGCCTTCGGCGGCTCGCGGTCGTCGATCAGGCCCCAGACCTGCTCGAACACCTTCTTGGCGACCTGCCCGGCGATGAGTCCGAGGGGGATGCTGAACAGCTTGTAGAAGAGCTTCATGGTCGAGGTGGAACCTACCCGGCACAAGACAGCCGATGCATGGCCGATAATCAGGGCATGGAGGGTGGTCCTGAGGACACCCGGCACGAATCCGAGGAGCTTCTGCGCCGCGCGCTCCTCGACGCCGAGGCGGCCGCTTCCGTCGCGATGCGCGTGCAGCCGCTCGCCACGTGCGACGCGCTGACCATCATCTTCCACGGCCGGCGCGACCTCGGCACGGTCCAGACCTACGTCGCCCATGGCCATCTCGGCGCGGGCAACACCGTGGGGGCGGACTCGCTGCTGCGCGTGCCCTGCGACCTCGACCTGGCCGACGCCGGCGACCGCGCCGAGGCCGAGGAGCTCTACGCCGCGCAGGCCAAGGCCCTGCGCGACGCGATCCGCGCGGCCGACACCGTCCTCTCCGTCTGGCGCGAGCCGCTCGAGGAGGCGATCGAGGCCGACGTCCTCGTCGACCGCTCGCTCGACCTGCACGGCGTCCAGCTGCCGGCGCACCGCCTGATGCCCGTCGCGCTCGTCGCGCCCGAGCGCCAGCTCATGGCGCTGCCGGTGTGCGGGGCGCGGACGCTGGCCGCCGGCCTGCCGCCGATGGGCATCGCGCTGGCCCAGCAGGACGTCGCGCACGTCTACCCGCTGGCCGACGACCCCGAGGTGTGTCTCGGCGACTTCCTGGCCCGCGCCGCCGACCACGCCCGCCGCACCGCCGAGCGCCTCGACCAGCAGGAGGCGTCGGTCCAGCGCTTCCTCGAGCTCAGCGGCGACGAGTGACCGCCCGCCGCTCGTGAGGCCGCGCACCGTCGCGGTGCTGATCGGCGTCGTCCTCTTCGGCGCCGTCAGCTTCCTCGTCGCCCGCTGGCTGTCCGTCGACGGGCAGGAGCGCGCGAAGGTCGAGCGCCTGCTCGAGGCCCAGGGCCGCGGCGACGCCGACGCGATGGCGCGCGAGATCGACGACTGCTTCGCCGCCTGCCAGGCGCGGCTCGTCCGGCTCGCGCGGCGGCTGCGCAAGCCGGGGGAGGACCTGAAGATCGCCCGCTACGACTCCCACACCTCGCGGGCGCTCGGGGAGGCGGAGGGGCCGACGCGCGTCGTCTGGTTCCTCGGCGACGACCTGCCGACGGTGCAGTGCATCGACGTCCGCCGGCGCGGCAACCCCCTGACCGGGCCGACCGTTACGCTGCTGCGCCTCAGCGCCCCGATCGGGCGCGAAGCGTCCTGCCGCTAGCCCAGCGCAACCCTCCCGGGTCGCGCGTGTTGCGACCCCCGTGCCGATGCCCCGAAAGCTCGTTCCCCTGCTCCTCGTCGCGCTCCTGGCGCCCGCCGCCACCGCGTCGGCGCAGTCCGAGCGCGTCCTCTACAACGACGGCCACACCGGCCGCTACCTCATGGACGGCGACTGGCTCTTCCGCCTCGACCCCGGGAACCAGGGGCTTAGCAGCGGCTTCAACCGCCAGACGAGCACCGAGGGCTGGACGCCGACGACGGTCCCGAACGCCTGGAACGCCGGCGACGAGACGCCCGAGTCGATGAAGGGCACGATCGGCTGGTACCGCAAGGACTTCCGCCTGCCCTCGTCCAACCGGCGCTACGACTGGATCCTGCGCTTCGAGTCGGTCAACTACCGCACCCGCGCGTGGGTCAACGGCAAGCCGGTCGGCCAGAACCGCGGGGCGTACCTGCCGTTCGAGCTGCGCATCCCGGCGCGCGCGCTGAACCGCGGCGGCGTCAACCGCTTGGTCGTCCGCGTCGACAACGTCCGCCGCAGCTTCGACCTCCCGCCCGCCGGCCTGAGCCGGACCGCGGTGCCGACCGGCGGCTGGTGGAACTACGGCGGGATCCTGCGCGAGGTCTACCTCCGCAAGGTCGAGCGCGTCGCGATCGAGACCGTCCAGGTGCTCCCGAACCTGCCGTGCCGCACGTGCGCGGCGACCGTCACCGCCCGCGTGGCCGTGCGCAACATCAGCTCGAGCACCCAGTCGGTCGGCGTCAGCGGGCGCTTCGGCAGCCAGCGCTTCGGACTCGGCTCGATGCGGATCCCGCCCGGCCGGTCGACGACGTTCACCGACAGCATCCGCGTCTCGAGCCCGCGGCTGTGGACGCCGCGGCGCCCCAGCCTCTACTCGACCTCCTTCTCGGTCAGCGCCGGCGGGCGCAGCGTCGGCGGCTACCGGGCCCGCAGCGGCATCCGCTCGGTGAAGGTCATCAACGGCAAGCTCACGCTGAACGGCCTGCCCGTGAACATCCGCGGCGTCGGCATGCACGAGGACGACCGCGCGGCCGGCTTCGCGCTGACGCCGGAGATGCGCGAGGGGCTCGTCAAGGACGCCCAGGACATGGGCGCGACGATGCTGCGCAGCCACTACCCGCTGCATCCGCACTTCCACGAGATGGCCGACGAGCGGGGGCTCCTCATCTGGAGCGAGATCCCGATGTACGCCATGAAGACGGAGAAGATCAAGAACGTCATCGTGCGCAAGGTCGCGGCCAACGAGCTGCGCGACAACGTCCTCGCCAACGGCACGCACCCGTCGATCGTGATCTGGTCGGTCGGCAACGAGCTGTCGTCGAAGCCGGGCCCGGTGCAGGGCGACTACATGAAGCGCGCGGCGGCGATGGCCGACGAGCTCGACGGCACGCGCGCCATCGGCTACGCCGTCGCCGGCTACCCGACCGCGGGCTGCCACGACGAGTACGCGCCGCTCGACGTCATCGGCATCAACGACTACTTCGGCTGGTACCCCGGCCCGGGCGGCCAGCTCGCCGACCGGACGTTCCTCAGCGAGTACCTCGACGGCGTCCGCGCCTGCTACCGCGACAAGGCGATCATGGTCACCGAGACCGGCGCCGAGGCCAACCGCAACGGCCCGGTCGAGGAGAAGGGCACCTACCAGTTCCAGCAGGACTACGTGAACTACCACTGGGGCGTCTACAACACGAAGCCCTGGCTGAGCGGGACGCTCTACTGGGCGCTCAAGGAGTTCCGCGTGCGCCCGGAGTGGGAGGGCGGCAACCCGCGGCCCTCGCCGCCCATCCACCAGAAGGGCGTCGTGGCCTACGACGGGACGCGCAAGCCCGCCTACGGCGACCTCGAGCGGATCTTCAAGGCGACGGATCAGTACCCGGGGCAGTAGCGCCCGCCCCGGCGTCGCTATCCTCGTCCGCCGTCATGGCGAAAGACGCGACCACGCTCCAGGTCACCCGCCGCGAGATCGAAGGCTCGCGCGCGAACCGGCGCATGCGCCGGGAGGGCCGGGTGCCCGCGATCATCTACGGCGGCGGCGAGGACTGCGTGGCGATCAGCGTCGACGCACGCGAGCTGCGCCACGCGCTCCACGCGTCCGGCGCCGTGATCGAGCTGTCGCTCGACGGGGCCACGACGAACGCCGTGCTCAAGGACTCCCAGTGGGACCCGGTCCGGGGCGACACCTGGCACGTGGACTTCCTGCGCGTCCGCATGGACGTCGCGATCCAGTCGACGGTGACCCTCGAGCTCACCGGCGTCGAGGAGGCCCCCGGCCACACCGAGGGCGGCGTGCTCGAGCAGCAGCTCCGCGAGCTGCAGATCGAGGCGCTCCCGGGCGACATCCCCGAGTCGATCAGCCATGACGTCTCGCACCTGAACCTGAACGACACGGTCCACGTGTCCGACCTGGCCGCGCCGGAAGGCGTGACGATCCTCGACGACCCGGAGTCGGTCGTCGCGTCGCTCTCGCTGCCGCGGCTCGAGGTCGAGGAGCCCGAGGTCGAGACGGAGACCGAGGTCGTCGGCGAGGGCGAGGGCGAGGCGATGGCCGCCGAGGGCTCCGACGCCGAGGACCAGCCGGAGACCGGCGGCGCCGGCGACGGCGAGCAGCCCGACACGACCTCCGAGTAGGAAGTGCGCCTCCGGCGCCAGTCATCGGCGCCCGTCGATTGGCTCGTCGTCGGCCTCGGGAATCCAGGGTCGCGCTACGCGGGGACGCCGCACAACGTCGGCTTCGAGGTCGCGGACGCGCTCGCCCGCCGGTGGGACCTGCCTTCGGCGAAGAAGAAGTTCAACGGGCTGCTCGCCGAGGGCCGCACGGGACCCGGTGGCCCGCGCGTCGCGGTCCTGCTTCCGCAGACGTACATGAACGAGGCGGGTCGCTCCGTCGGTCCCGCGCGCGGCGCGCTGAGGCTGCGCGACCTGGAGCACGTCCTCGTCCTCCACGACGAGATCGACCTGCCGTTCGGCGAGATCCGCACGCGCGTCGGCGGCGGGCTCGCCGGCCACAACGGCCTGAAGTCGCTCAAGCGAGAGCTGGGCGACCCGGGCTTCCAGCGGGTACGGGTCGGGGTCGGCCGTCCCGACTCGACGGACCCGGAGATCGTCGCCGCCCACGTGCTCGGAAAGTGGCGCCAGCCCGCCGGCGACGTCCGCGCCCTTGTGGACGCGGCGGCCGACGCGGCCGAGCGGATCGTGCTCGGCGAGCCGACGTAGGATCACCTGGGTGACCCGCCTCCTCGCCGTCGCCGCGCTCGTGGCCCTCGCGACAGGGGGCACGGCGCAGGCGCAGGAGCGCGTCGAGGCGGGCTCGCTGGCGGCGACGCTCGAGCCGGCCACGGCGCGGGTCTCCTTCGGCCCGCTCGCCGGGCATCCCGACCTGCCGATCGCCTTCCGCGACGCGGGCGGCGAGTGGCACGGCGCGACGCGGGCCGACGACGTCCGGCGGGAGGGACAGACCCTGCTGGCGACGCTCGCCACCGACGACCCGCTCGGCCGCACGATCGCGCTGCGCATCTTCCCCGACAGCGAGGGCGTCGTCGCGCTCGAGGCCGACGCGGACGGGGCGAGCGCGATGCGCGTCGGGTTCGCGGCGCCGGAGGGCGAGCGGCACCTCGGCTTCGGCGAGCGCTCGAACGCGGTCGACCAGCGCGGTCGCGAGGTCGAGAGCTACGTCGGCGAGGGCACCTACCAGCAGGGCGAGCGGCAGATCATCACCGCGTTCGTGCCGCCGTGGAGCATCCACTTCCGCGACGACGCCTCGTACTTCCCGATGCCGTGGCTGCTCTCCACCCGCGGCTTCGGGGTCCTCGTCGACAACACGGAGACGAGCCGCTTCCACCTCGCCGACGAGCGCTCCGACGCCTGGCACGTCGAGGTCGACGCCGCCGGCCTCGGGCTGCGGGTGTTCGGCGGCCCGACGCCGGCCGACGTGGTGCGGCGGCTGACCGAGCGCGTCGGGCGCCAGCCGCAGCCCGCCGCGCCGTGGTTCTTCGGCCCGTGGTTCCAGACCGGGCAGCCGAACCAGGTGCCGCAGGAGCGCGACTACCTGAAGACGCTCCAGGACGCCGACGCCCCCGTCTCGGCGGCCGAGACGCACCTGCGCTACCTGCCCTGCGGGGCGCACACCACCCGCCGGGACGCCGAGCGCGAGCGCACGGCGTACTTCCATTCCCGCGGGCTCGCGGCGCTGACCTACTTCCAGGAGAAGATCTGCGCGTCGTACTCGAGCGCGTTCGACGCCGCGCGCGAGCGCGACGCGCTGATCGAGCGCCCCACCGGCGAGCCGTACGTCTATCCCGCCTACCTCGGCGAGGAGCAGCCGCCGTCGCGGCCGATGGGCCTCATCGACTTCACCGCCCCGCGCGCGCAGGAGCTCTACGACCTGCTCCTGGGCGAGGCCGTCGACGACGGCCACGACGGCTGGATGGAGGACTTCGGCGAGTCGATGCCGCCCGACGGCCGCGCCGCGGACGGCACGACGGGCGCGCGGCACCACAACGTCTATCCGGTCGGCTACCACCGCGCCGGCCAGTCCTTCGCCGACCGCGCGCCGCGGCCGCTGGCGCGCTTCGTGCGCAGCGGCTGGACCGGCGTCCACCCGTACGCCCCGATCGTGTGGGGCGGCGACCCGACGACGGGCTGGGGCTTCGACGGGCTGCAGTCCGCCGTCTTCAACGCGCTCGGGATGGGGCTGAGCGGGATCAGCACCTGGGGCTCCGACATCGGCGGGTTCTTCGCGCTCGGGACGAACGAGCTGACCCCCGAGCTGCTGATCCGCTGGATCCAGTTCGGCGCCGTCTCGACGGTGATGCGGACGAAGGCCGGCGGCGTCGCGGTGCCGCAGAAGGAGCGCCCGCAGATCTGGGAGCCGGAGATCCTGCCGCACTGGAGGCGCTGGGCGAGGCTGCACACGCAGCTGCAGCCCTACCTCGCCGCCGCGACCGACCGCTACGGCCGGATCGGGATGCCGGTGATGGCCCACCTCGCGCTCGCCTTCCCCGGCGACGCCCGCGCCGCCGCGCGCGAGGACGAGTTCCTCTTCGGCCCCGACCTCCTCGCCGCGCCGGTCCTCGAGCCGGGGGCGAAGGAGCGCAGGCTCTACCTCCCGCGCGGGCGGTGGGTCGACCTCTGGAGGAGCGCGGCGTACGACGAGCGCGGCGGCGGCCTGCACCTGGTGCGGTCGCGCCTGCTCGACGGCGAGCGCGAGGTGACGGTGCCGGCGCCGCTCGAGCAGCTGCCGCTCATGGTCCGCGGCGGCGCGGTGATCCCCATGCTCTCGCCCGACGTCGACACGCTCACCGACTACGGGGAGGGCGCGGACGGCGTCGTCAGGCTCGCCGACCGCCGCGGCCGGCTGCGCCTCCTCGCCTTCCCGCGCG
>DASVRH010000151.1:0-4119 GCA_036388715.1 Solirubrobacteraceae bacterium
GGGCCCCGCCGGCGAGAACGGCGACCAGGGCGAGCCGGGCAGCGCCGACCCCGGCGTGCTGATGGGCCACACCACCGGCCTGCTGACCGGCGGCGGCCAGGACACCCTCGCGCTCGTCGGCGCGGCGCCCCACGACCTGACCGGCGAGACGCTCATCTTCAAGAGCCCGCCGTATCCCGTGACGGCGACCGACTTCCGGGTCACGCTCGACGACGCCGCGCCGGGCGCCGGTGATGCTCGGCAGTTCAACTTCAACACGATCGACGAGGGCACCCTCCTCTCCTGCACGATCGCCAACTCGTTCACGTCGTGCGAGGACAGCGACAGCGGCGAGGTGCCGGCGAACTCGACGATCTACATCTACGAGAACGTCAGCGGCAGCCCTGAGGCCACCGGCGCCTTCACGACCCTCACCCTCCGGCCGGCGGAGTAGCCGATGATCCGCGCGTCCCTCACCCTGCGGCCCGCGGACTGACCGCGGGCCCGGATGGCTAGCCGCCGGTGGCGGCGAGGATCGACTTGCGCTTCTTGTGCGTCGACTCGTACAGGCGGACGACGGCCTTCGTCGCCTCGTCGCCCGAGCGGACCCGGTCGACGATGTCGGCGGCCTTCATCTTGTCGTAGCCGGCGAAGGGCTCGTCGACCCGCAGCGTGGCGTGCGGCGAGGCGGCGCCCTCGGTCTCGACGAGCTCGTCCTCGACGTCGTCGGTGTCGCGCTTGAACCGCGACTCCGGCGTCGGCGGGTCGACGTCGGTCGGCTTGCGCTCGCCGCGGCGCAGCGCGGGCGCCGTCGGGTCGGGCGCCCCGACCGCCGCGGCCGCGCCCGGGGCGTCCGCGGTGCCGGCCACGCCGCGCGAGGCGCCGGCGGCCGACGTGGGCTCCGGCGCCTTGTGGCCGCGGGTGGCGCTGCCCGGCGTCTCGCGGTCGCGGTCGACGGTCTCGGCCGTCGCGGAGGACGTCGCCGTGTAGCGGTACTCGTCCTCGTCCGCGCCGTTGCGGCCGAGGAGCAGCTCCGCCGTGCGGACGGCGTTGATGCCGACCTTGACGGCGGTCGTGGTCACGGAGAACGCGGCCTGCGCCCCCCACTTGACGGGGTCGAGGAGATTCATGAGAAGAAGACTTTCCTAGCGCTCGGCGAGCTGCTCTTTGAGGCGATCGAGGACGGTGACCGGCCCCGGATCGATACCCCGCAGGACGGCCAGGTACACGGATACCAGGTCGCCCAGGAGCACCAGCGAGAAGACGCGCTCGACCGCGTTGCGGCCCTGCGTCTCCAGCCGGTAGGTGGCCTTCGCGTTCGGCTCGACGATCCACTGGGTGAGTTCGATCCGGTGGCGCACGCGCGGGTGCAGGTCGGCGTCGTCGAGGAGGATCAGCGAGAACGGGCCGAGCTCGCCGACGCCCTCCCAGCCGACGACCTCGTTGTGGTCGAGCTCGGGCAGCTCGTGGGAGAACGCCGGCGTCTTGGCGTTCTCGTTGAACTGCGTCTTCCAGCGATAGGCGATCGGCGACGTCAGGCCGGCGCCGGCGATGATGGGCACGGAGCCGAGCAGCCCGCGCGCGATCTCCTTGGGCAGCGCGTCCTCGGCGCCGTCGGGGCCCCACTGCTGCGCGAGCGCCTGCGCGTGCGAGGCGGCGACGTCGATCTCCGACGCCATCCGCGGCCCGCACCCGCACAGCGCCGCCACCTCGAGCGCGGCGACGGTCATGTACGCGACCGCGGCGCGGGGCTGGAAGCCGCCGGGGATCGGGATGACCGGCACGTCGTCGGCGCGGGCCATGTCGGCGAGCTTGCCGCCGGTCGTCACGACGACGCGCCGGGCGCCGACGAAGCCGGCCGACTCGTAGCAGGCGAGCGTCTCCTCGGTGTTGCCCGAGTAGGACGCGAGCAGGACCGTCGTCTCGGGCGTCGCCCACGGCGGCAGGCCGTACCCGCGCGCGATCGCGATGTGGCGGGACTCGTGGTCGCCCAGGGCGGCCCGCGCCAGCGCGCCGCCGATCGCCGACCCGCCCATGCCGGCCACGATGAGGCCGCCCGGCGAGTCCCACTCCTCCATCAGCCCGGCCGCGCTCTCGACCCGCCACAGCGCGTCGCGCAGGTGGTCCGGGATCGCGAGCACGTCGGCCAGCAGCCCGGAGCGGTCGACCTGGGAGATGGCGTCGCGCCCCAGCCCGGTCGGGGCCATCTAGAACCTGATTCCTCCGTCGGGGATCGTCACGTGCGGGAACACTCGCACGCCGCGCGTCAGGACGTTGTCTTCCCCCACCGTGACGCCCTCGCCGATCACTGCGCCGCCGGTGATCTGGGTCCCGGCGCCGACGTGCGTGCCGGCCGCGACGACGCACTCGCGCAGCACGCACCCGGCGCCGATCTCGGCGCCCTGCATGACCACGGAACGCTCGATGGTGGCGCCCTCTCCGACCGTCACGCCGTCGCCGAGCACGACCAGCGAGCCCACGTGGGCACCGGTCGCGATCGTCGTTCCGCGGCCGATGACGGCGGGCGGGACGACGCGGCCGTCGATCCGGCAGCCGCCCTCGATGGCGGTGAAGTTGTCGCCCAGGCGCTCCAGCACCGAGGTGCGGCACTGGCCCTCGAGGATGTCGAACGTGGCCTGGAGGTAGCGGTCGGGCGTGCCGATGTCGACCCAGTAGGCCTCGTGCGGGAACGCGTAGAGCCCCTCGCCCACGAGCTGCGGCCAGATCTCCCGTTCGATCGACACGTTGCGGTCCGGTTCGATGAGGTCGACGACCCCCTTCTCCAGGACATACGCCCCCGCGCTGATGAGGTTCGTGTCGATCGCGTCGGGCGAGGGCTTCTCGACGAACTCGCTGACGGCGCGGTCCTCGTGCAGGCGGACGAGGCCGTACGCGCTGGGGTCCTCGACGGGAACGAGGGCGAGCGTGCCCTTCGCGCCCGTGCGCTCGTGCTGCTCGATCTGCGCCGTCAGGTCCATGTCCGAGAGGACGTCGCCGTTCAGCATCAGGAAGCGGTCGGCGAGCAGCGACTCGGCGAACTTGAGCGCGCCGCCGGTGCCGCGCGGCTCGGGCTCCTCGACGTAGCGGATGCGCAGGCCGTAGGCCGACCCGTCGCCGAGCACGTTGCGCAGCGCCGTCGCCATGTAGCCCATGAGCATCACGACGTCCTCGACGCCGTGGCCCTTCAGCCACTCGAGCATGTAGCCCATCAGCGGCCGGTCGACCAGCGGCACGACGGGCTTCGGCACGGTCGAGGTGAGCGGGCGCAGCCGCGTCCCTTCGCCGCCGACGAGGATGACGGCCTGCACGGCGCCCTCTAGCCCGGGCCCGAGCCGGTCGAGGCGGGCTGCGCTTCCGGCTCGGTCACCGCGGCGGGCTCCGCCGGCTCGCCGTCGCGCCGGCGCCCGACGCCCTCGTAGCGCAGGCCCGAGGAGCGCACGGCCCCGGGTTCGAGCGCGTTGCGCCCGTCGATCACGAGATCGCCGCGCATCGCCCCGGCCACGTCGGCCCAGTCGAGGTCGCGGAACTCCGGCCACTCGGTGACGAGGACGACCGCGTCGGCGTCGCGCACGCACTCGAGCGCCGACGTCGCGAAGTCGACGCCGTGCATGAGCTTGCGCGCCTCCTCCTCGGCGATCGGGTCGTAGGCGGCGACCTCGGCGCCCTCGCCCTGGAGCCGCCCGGCGAGCACGAGCGAGGAGGCCTCGCGCATGTCGTCGGTGTTCGGCTTGAAGGCCAGGCCGAGCAGCGCGATCCGCTTGCCGACGAGCGGGCCGAGGCCGCGCTTGAGCTTGCCGATCACGCGCCGCTTCTGCAGCTCGTTGACCTCGATGACCGCCGAGAGCAGCTGGAAGTGGTAGCCCGAGTTGCCGGCGAGCTGCTTCAGCGCGCTGACGTCCTTGGGGAAGCACGAGCCGCCGAACCCGATGCCGGCCTGGAGGAACTTCGGCCCGATGCGGTCGTCGAGGCCCATCCCGCGCGCGACCTCGCCGACGTCCGCCCCGGTCTCCTCGGAGACGTTGGCGATCTCGTTGATGAACGAGATCTTCGTCGCCAGGAACGAGTTCGCCGCGACCTTCACCAGCTGCGCGGTCGCGAAGTCCGTCACCACCACCGGGGTGCCCTCGGAGACCGGCGTGG
>DASVRH010000152.1:0-8175 GCA_036388715.1 Solirubrobacteraceae bacterium
GACGAGCCGGGTGCGGGGGTAGCGCTCCCGGCAAGCCGTCCATGCAGACCAGCGACGTCACGCAAGACCGCCTCCAGCGTCGGGCCACCTTCGAGCCGGGCGACGGCGCGCGCGTCCTCTCGCTCTTCCTGAACCTGGATCCCACCGCCAACCTCCACGCCCCGGAGAACCGCCGCTCGGCGGTGAACTCGCTGCTCGACGAGGCCGCACGCGCCGTCGAGGGCGAGGAGGGGCTCGACCACGACGCCCACATGGCGCTGCGCGAGGACGTCAACCGCGCGCGCTCCGAGCTCGACGCCAACCTCGACGACGGCTGGGCCGAGGGCGCGCACGCGCTGGCCCTGTTCGTGTGCGGGCCGGCCGAGCTGTTCGAGGTGCTGCGGCTGCCGCGCCCGGTCGGCTCGCGGGCGACGATCGCCGAGCGCCCCGCCATCGAGCCGCTGGCCGAGGTCGGCCCGGCCGAGCACTGGGCGGTGCTGCTGCTCGACGGCAACGACGCCCGCCTGCTCGAGGGCTTCGGCGATCGCCTGGAGGAGACCGAGAGCGAGCACTCCGACCACGGCGGGCGCACGGCCAAGGGCGGCATGTCCGCGCAGCGCTACGAGCGCAGCGTCGGGATGGAGGAGAACGACTTCCTGCGCAACGTCGCGCGGATGCTCGAGGACGCCGACGGGCGGCGCTCCTACAAGCGGATCTTCGTCGGGACGACCGAGCGCCACTTCAGCGCGTTCACCGACGTCCTCTCCAACCCGCTGCGCGAGCGGATCACCGCGCGCTTCGACGCCGGCGCGGACTGGGAGTCGCCGCAGGCCATCCGCGAGCGGGTCGAGCCGCTGCTCGTGGCCGACGAGACCCATCGCGAGCGCGACGCGCTCGACGCTGTCGGCGCCAACGGCGTGCGCGGGATCGTCGACGTGCTGCCCGCGCTCTACGAGCGCCGGGTCCGGACGCTGCTGCTCGAGCCGGGGCTCGAGCATCCGGGCGTGGTCTGCCCGCGCTGCCGCTGGGCGCTGGCCGAGGAGCGCGGGACGTGCCCGGTCGACGGCGAGACGATGGTCGATCACCCCAACCTCGTCGAGTGGGCCGTCGAGCTGGCGGTCGAGCAGGACGCCGACGTGCTGCCGGTGCGCCGCCACGACGACCTGGCCGACCACGGCGGCATCGCCGCGGCGCTGCGCTTCTAGACGCTCGGCGGAGGCTGCTCGGCGACCCAGCGCAGGACGAGCTCGCGGTCGGTCGCGCGCATCTTGTCGAGGCGCACGCCGAGCAGGCCGTCCGTCGTGCGGCGCACGACGGCGCCCTTGGCCGGGATCGGCAGGTCCTCGGAGGGCAGGTGGAGGTGCACGAGCAGCTCCTGGCCGTCGCCGAGCGACGAGCCGCCGCGCAGGAGCGCGCCGCCGGGCGACACGTTCAGCGTCAGGGCGCGGGCGGGGGGCAGGTCGGCGTGGATCGGGACGAGCGTGACGGGCAGGATCGCCGGCGTGCGCTCCTCGCGGCGGCGCAGCTGGCGGCCGTCGCGGCCGTCGGCGGCGTCGCGGAAGTGGAAGGCGATCGCGTCCTCGCGCGCCTTGCCGCGGTGGCCGGCGACCATGGCCAGCTCGCCCTCGGCGCGGTAGCGCCGGCCCTGGTTGGCGGTCTCGATCGCGGCGGGCCGGCGGTGGAGCATCCGCGCCGGGACGGCGCCGCCGGAGTCGAGCACGAGCATCGCCTGCCGGCGCTCGGCCGCCGCCACCGTCGCGGCCAGGGGCGCGAAGGCGTCGACCATCAGCGCCACGCGGTCGCGCGGGCGCAGGGACAGCGTGGGGGGTGCGATCGCGCCCATCTCACCGGTTGATTCGGCCCGCGAGTCGCAGACTTGATCGACGGGTAGCCGAACCGCATCGCCACCACCGCCCCTCCCGAGCCCAACGTCAAGCCCTCGCCGCCCGTCCCGGGCGCCACGGCCCGCTTCTGGCGCGCGATCTCGTCCCTGCGCGGCGGGCGCAGCCTGCACCCGATCGGCGACGCCTACGAGGCGACGCTGACCGTGCCCGGCGGCGACCACGGCGCGCCGCTCTTCGACGTCCCGGGCGAGCACCGCGCGATCGCCCGGCTCAGCCGCAGCGTCGGCCTGCCCAAGCCGCTGCCCGACATCCTCGGCATCGCGCTGCGCGTCCTCGACGCGCACGGCCCGAAGCGCGACCAGGACTTCCTGCTCGTCACGTCGGTGGACCTCCCGGTCCTGCACCACCTGATCCTGCCCGGCCCGCTCGGGCCCTACGGGCAGAGCTACTCCTGCGTGCTGCCCTACCGGGTCGGCGATCGCCTGCGGCTCGTCGGCGCGGTGCCGCGCCGCCCGGACTTCGACCTCGCGGTCGCGCCCGTCGCTGGCCGCTGGACGCCGGTTGGCCGGATCCGCCTGGGCGAGAAGCTCTCGCAGGAGGCGTCCTTCCAGCTGCGCTTCAACCCGTGGAACTGCGGCGGCGGGATCCGGCCGACGGGCCCGTTCCAGGGCCTCCGCGATCCCGCCTACCGGGGGAGCCAGGAAGCGCGGTAGATGGCGGGGCGGCTGGTCGTCGGGACCTCCTCGTGGGCCGACCCCGGGTTCGTTGAGGAGTGGTACCCGCCCGGCCTGCCCGCCCGCGACCGCCTGGCCTGGTACGCCGAGCGCTTCGACGCCGTCGAGGTCAACTCGACGTTCTACGCGATCCCCGACCGCCGCACCGTCGAGCGCTGGGTGACGCAGACGCCCGACGGGTTCACCTTCGACGTCAAGCTCCACCGGCTGCTCTCGCGCCACGCCGCCGACCTGAAGTCGCTGCCGACCGCGGTGCGCGACCGGGCGCGGACGAACGAGCGCGGGCGCGTCACGCTCGAGCCGGGCCTCGAGGCGGCGATGCTGTCCGAGACGCTCGCGGCCGTCGAGCCGCTCGCCGAAGCCGGGAAGCTGTCCTCGCTGCTGCTCCAGCTCTCGCCGTCGTTCAAGCCGAAGGCGCACGAGCTCGACGAGCTGGCCCCGATTGTCGAGTGCCTGGCACCCAACCCGGTGGCGATCGAGTTCCGCCACCGCGGGTGGGTCGAGGAGAAGCGGCTGGAGGGCACGCTGGGCTGGCTGTCGGAGCACGGCGCCGCGTTCGTCTGCACCGACTCCCCGCAGGGCAGGGCGCCGACGATGATGCCGCCGATCGACGCGGTCACGCGCGACGACCTCGCCTACCTCCGCGCCCACGGCCGCAACGCCGAGGGCTACATGAAGGGCAAGACCGTGGCCGAGCGCTTCGCGTGGGAGTACGACGACGACGAGCTGCGCGAGCTGGCCGGGCGCGCCGAGGGGCTGGCCAGCGAGGCCGAGGTCGTGCGGATGATGTTCAACAACAACCGCGGCGCCGACGCGCCGAAGGCGGGGGAGCGGATGCGCGAGCTGCTGGGGCAGGGGGCGAGCGCATGAAGAAGACCCATTGCTTTCTGCTCCCCCCGCAGGGTACGGTGATGAGCGGGAAGGCGCCAGAAGCCAATGGAGGCTCGCATGCGCCGCATCCCGTTCGTCCTCGCCGCCGTCGTGATGATGGCCCTCGCCGGTCCTGCCGCCGCGGGGGCGGACACCACGACGACTGCCACCGGCACGGACACCGGGACGGCGGTCTTCTTCCCGAGCTGCCTCCCGCCGGGTCCGTGTACCTCCGCCAGCGTGGGCAGCCTCTCCGGAGTCGACCAGGACGCCGACCCGTGGACCGCCGCGTACCAGCGCCACCTCTCGTACCCCCTCGGGCCCGGGTGCCGGCCGCTCAGCGGCGACATGTGGATCGGCGTGGGCGAGACCGACCCCCTCCTGATCGGAGCGCACATCGAGCTCACCGCCGACCCGGCCCTCAGCACGATGTGCCCGACCGCCGGCGGGGCCATCCAGGTGATGCACCTGGAGGGTCCGCTCGTGGGCGTCGGCGTCGGGCCGTACCAGGACGCCACCGGCTACGGGATCGTCGACGGCACCTACGTGGTCGACCTCAGCAACGGACGGGCCACGTTCACCGGCACGTTCACGATCACGTACACGATCCCCGACGGCGACAGCGACGATGACGGCGTGGGCGACGACGACGACAACTGCGTCAGCACGCCGAACCCCGACCAGACCGACACCGACGGCGACGGCCTGGGCGACGAGTGCGACCCGTTCCCCGGCTCGACGGCCGGCTGCAAGGTCACCCTGGGCGGGCGGATCCTCACCGGCGGCGGCGACGCGGCCACGTTCGGCGGGACGGCGCAGGCCAAGACGGCCGACGCGGTCAAGGGCCAGGCCGAGTACACCGACCACGGCGTGGCCGGGTTCACGTTCAAGTCGACGGCGGTGACCTCGGCGGTCTGCAGCGGGACGCACGTCACGCTGCGCGGAACCGGCTACGCCTCGGGCACGCCGGTGACGTTCCGCATCGACGTCACCGACAACGGCGAGCCGGGCAGCGCCGACACCTACCGGATCCGGCTCTCGAACGGCTACGACTCGGGCGACCGCACGCTGACGGGAGGGAACGTCCAGGCGCACGGCTAGCGGGCAGCCAGACGGGGAAGCCCCTTGCTCGATGAAGGCCGCCCGGCTCGACGCGATCGCCGACGACATCCGCGCGCACCTCCCGTGCGAGTTCGACATCTGCAACGAGGCGACGAACCTCGTTCCCGGCGAGGGCGACCCCGACGCGGACGTGGTCTTCGTGGGGGAGGCGCCCGGCGCGTCGGAGGACAAGCAGGGCCGGCCCTTCGTGGGCAACGCGGGCCGGCTGCTCGACCGGCTGCTCGAGGAGGCGGGGCTGCGGCGCGAGGACGTCTTCATCACGAACGTCGTCAAGGCGCGCCCGCCGAAGAACCGCGACCCGCGGGTCACCGAGGTGCGCCACCACCTGCCCTGGCTGCTCGCGCAACTCGACGTCATCGAGCCGAGCCTTGTCGTGCCGCTCGGCCGCCACCCGCTCGCGCACTTCGCCCCCGACGCCAAGATCAGCGAGGCCCACGGGCGCGTCATCGAGGGCGAGCGCCGGCTCTTCCCGATGTTCCATCCCGCCGCCGCCCTGCACAACCCCTCGCTGCGCGAGACGCTCGTCGAGGACGCCCGGGCGCTGGGCGACGCCCTGAAGTGATCCGGATCGGCTGCTCCGGCTGGAACTACGCGCACTGGCGCAACGGCGTCGTGTACCCGCCGAAGTGCCCGCCTTCGCGCTGGCTGCCGACGTACGCCGAGTGGTTCGACACCGTCGAGGTCAACGCGACCTTCTACCGGCTGACCAAGCCGCAGTTCGTGCAGAGCTGGATCGAGCAGACGCCCGAGGACTTCGTCTTCACGATCAAGGGCAGCCGCTACCTGACCCACATCAAGCGCCTGCAGGAGCGCGACCAGGGCTTCCGCCGTTTCTACGACTCGATCGCGCCGCTCGCCGGCCACCCGAAGATGGGCCCGGTGCTGTGGCAGCTCCCGCCCGACTTCAAGCGCGACGACGACCGCCTGCGCGCCTGGCTCGACGCGCTGCCGCCAGGTCGCCACACGATGGAGTTCCGCCACGAGACGTGGTTCGAGCCCGCAGTGCTCGACATGCTGCGCGAGCGCAACGTCGCGCTGACGTGGCCCGACCGCCCGACCCTGCCGAAGCCGCCGTCGCTGGAGCCCACGGCCGACTTCGCCTTCATCCGCTTCCACTACGGCGCCCGCGGGCGCCGCGGCAACTACTCCGACACGGAGATCGACGAGTGGGCCGGCCGCATCCGCGTCCTAGCATCGGACGTCGACGTGTTCGCCTACTTCAACAACGACTGGGAGGGCTTCGCCGTCGAGAACGGCAAGCGCCTGCGTCGCCTGCTCGGCGCATGAGCGCGTACCTCGCGGTGCTGCGCGCCGGCCGTCTCGGCTGGCTCGAGCTGGCGACCCTCGTCGGCCGGCTGCCGATCGGCATCAGCGGCCTCGCGCTCGTGCTCTTCCTCAAGGAGGAGACGGGCTCGTTCGCGACGGGCGGCGCGGTGTCGGGCGGGATGGCGCTCGGCATCGGGCTCGGCGCGCCGCTCATGGGCCGCTGGGTCGACCGCCGCGGCACCGGCGTGCTCATGGTGCTCGCGACGATCCACGCGAGCGGCATCCTCGCGCTGGTCTTCCTGGGCAAGGCCTCGGCGCCGACGGCGCTGATGGTCGTGGTCGCCGTGGTGACCGGCGGCGCCTTCCCGCCCTCGCCCTCGGTGCTGCGCGCGCGCTTCCCGGCGCTGCTGCGCGATCGCCCGGACCTCATGCAGTCCGCCTACGCGCTCGACTCCGTGCTGCTCGAGCTGTCGTTCGTCACCGCGCCACTCGTGGTCGCGGCGGTCGTCGCCGTGCTCGACCCGGCCGCGGCGCTCGTCGTCGGCTCGGCGGCGGCGATCGGGGGCACCGCGATGTTCCTCGCGCTGCTGCCCGCCGGCGCGGCGATCGAGCCGCACGAGGGCGAGCGGGACTGGCTCGGGCCGCTGCGCTCGCCGGCGATCCGGGCGCTCGTCGTCACGATGCTGCCCGTCGGGTTCGGGATCGGCGCGGTCGAGGTCTCGCTGCCCGCGTTCAGCGAGGCGGAGGGCCACCGCGAGCTGGCCGGCGTCCTGCTCGCGACGTGGTCGATCGGCAGCGCCGCCGGCGGGTTCGTCTACGGCGTGCGCCCGCGCGGCGGCAGCGTCGCCCGCGCCCACTTCCTCTTCGCGCTGCTGTTGCCGCTCGGCTTCCTGCCCGCGCTGCTCGCGCCGTCGATCCCGCTGATGGCCTTCCTCATCGTGCCCGCGGGGATCTTCATCGCGCCGCTGATCGCGACGCGCAACGAGCTGGCGAGCAGCGTCGCGCCGCCGGGGACGGCGACCGAGGCGCTGACCTGGCCGCTGACCGCGCTGGTGGGCGGGATCGCGATCGGCGCCTCGGTCGGGGGCGCGCTGGCCGACGCGGAGGGCTGGCGGATGGTGCTCGTGGCCGCCTTCGCGGCCGCGGCGATGGGCGCGGCCGTCGCCGGCAGCCGCCGGTCGACGCTCGCCGCCGCGACCGCATAGCGCGGCGCGCGGGCGGGAAGATCGCTGCACGATGGCCTCACCGCTACGCCGGTGCCTCGCGGTCGCGGGCGCGGCGATCATCGCCACTCCGGCGACGACCGCGGCCCTCCCACCGCGCATCGACCTGCCCCGGCAGGCGACCACCCGCATCGGGCCGGACGTCGCCTCGGTGGCGCCGGCCGGCGACTTCGACGGGGACGGTCACCAGGACGTCATCGTCGGCGTCCCGCACGAGGAGCGCAGCACGTCCGGGGACCGCGGCGGCGCCTACGTCGTCTACGGCGGCCCTGCGCTCGCGGCGCAGGTCGACCTCCACGCCCTCGGCGCCGCCGGCCTGCGGATCCGCGGCCGCGACCCCGAGGACCCGGGCGGCGACGTCGGACGGCAGGTCGCCGGCGTGGGCGACGTCAACGGGGACGGCCTCGCGGACGTCGCGGTGACCGCCCCCGAGGAGGCGCCGAGCTTCGACGTGCCGGGCGTGGGCGGCATCGCGCTCGACGGCGTGACCTACGTGGTCTTCGGCCGCCGCGAGCCGGGCACCGTCGAGCTGGGCGCGCTGCGACCGGAGGACGGCTTCGCCGTGCGCGGCGCGAGCGACGCGGTCGCGGGGGTGGGCGACGTGAACGGCGACGGCCTCGGCGACGTCGCGTTCGGGTCCTACTTCATCTCCAGCGAGAAGGTGCCCGGGCGCGTGTACGTGCTCCTCGGCGGGCACATGGGCGACGTCCCCAACGCAGAGCAGCTGGGGGAGCGGGCGTGGACGATCACGGGCAATCGCGGGGACTACGACCTCGGCTCGGTCGTCGACGGGGCGGGCGACGTCGACGGCGACGGGCTCGCCGACCTCGTGGTCGCGTCGCCGAGCAGCGTCGGCCCCACCTCGGACGAGGGGCCCGAGGACGAGGAGGGGCCGGGCGTCGCATACCTCGTGCGCGGCCGGCGCGACACGTCGCCGCTGAGCCTCGGCGACCTCGGCTCGGGTGGTGTCACCGTCCGGCCCGGCGGCGCGTTCGGCGTCGGCTACGGCGCGGCGGGCCCCGGCGACGTCGACGGCGACGGCCGGCCGGACGTCGTGCTCGGCGCGCCCTACGGCAGTCGCGGCCCCGGGCCCACGCGAGCGGGCGCGGTCCACCTGCTGAGCGGCGCCACCGGCCC
>DASVRH010000153.1:0-8541 GCA_036388715.1 Solirubrobacteraceae bacterium
CGGCTCAGCGCGTCGCGCAGCAGCCCGCGGGCGCCGGCCGCGGTGCAGCCGGGGAGCACGACGCAGAACTCGTCGCCCCCGAGCCGGCCGATGGTCGCCCCCGGCCAGGGCAGCATGCTGGCTGACAGGGTGTCGGCGACCTGCCGGATCGCCGCGTCACCGGCGGCGTGGCCGTGGGCGTCGTTGATCTCCTTGAGGTTGTCGACGTCGCACAGCAGCAGCGCGACGTCGCGGCGCTCCTCGATCGCCTCGGCGATCGACAGCTCGAGCCGCTCGTCCAGCGCGCGCCGGTTGGCCACGCGCGTCAGCGGGTCCTCGAAGGCCAGCTCGGACATGCGCGAGAACAGCTCGGCGCGGCCGACCGCCGCGGCGATCTGGCCGGACACCGTCTGCAGGAAGCGCACGTCGCGCTCGGCGAACGCCGGGTCCGACGCGTTGCGCGTCGCCCACACCTCGCCCCACGGCTCCCCGGCGAAGTGGATCGGCACCGCGATCGCGTGGTGCTTGCCGTGCTCGATGAGCAGGTCGCGCTCGAGCGGGATGATCTCGGGATCGTCGAGCGAGGTCGTGTACGTCTCGCCGCGCTCGAGCAGGCCGCGGAGCAGGTCGTCGTTCTCGAGGCGATACACCTCGTCGGCGGGCCGTCGCTCCTCGCCGGGCCCCAGGTCGCCGACGTTGACGAGCGTGCGCAGGTGCCGGCGGTCGACCTCCCAGCGCGAGATCGACAGGGAGGCGGCGTCGACGGCGCCGAGGGCCTCCTCGGCGGCGACCTCGACGACGTCCTCGAGCCGGTGCGCGGCCGCGACGGCCGAGGCGATCGAGATCAGCGCGTGCAGCTCGCGCTCGAGCCGGCGCTCCTCCCCCATGTCGGCGTGCTCGGTCAGCGCGCGGGCGAGGTCGTCGGCCGAGCCGCCCGCCTCCTCGTCGTAGCCCTCGGCGATGCACTCGAGCAGCGCCTCGACGACGCGCGGGTCGAACTGCGTGCCGGCGCAGCGGCGCAGCTCCGCCTCGGCCGTGGCCTCGCTGAGGCGCTTGCGGTAGGGGCGGTCGGAGACGAGCGCGTGGTAGGCGTCGCAGGTCAGGACGATCCGCGACGCGAGCGGGATGTCGTCGCCCGAGATCCCGTCGGGGTAGCCGCGGCCGTCCCAGCGCTCGTGCTCGTGGCGCACGGCCTTCGCGACGTCCGCGAGGCCGGGCAGCGGGCTGAGGATCCGCTCGCCGATGACGGGGTGCTCGCGCATGAGCACCCACTCGTCGGGCGTCAGCGGGCCGGGCTTGTGGAGGACCTGGTCGGGGATGCCGATCTTGCCGACGTCGTGCAGCAGCGCGACGGTCTCGACCTCCGCGACCTCGCGGGGGTACAGACCCAGCTTGCGGGCGACGGCGACGGAGAGGCCGTGCACGGCGTCGGAGTGCTCGCCCGTGTAGCCGTCGCGCGCCTCGAGCGCGGCCGCCAGCGAGCGGACCACGGCCCGGTAGGCCTCGGCGGCCCGGCTGCGCTCCTGCTCGAGGTCGCGCAACACGCCGACGAGCGCCGACTCGCCGCGCTCCAGCCCGCGGGCAGCGTCGAGCGCCTCCTGGCGGAGGTTCTCCACGCGTCGGGCCTGGCCATCGTGCATATCGCCTCGATGATCGGCGTCAACGCGCGGGACTTCAGCTCGCGGCCCCGTCCCCCAACTCCAGGACGGCCAGGAAGGCCTCCTGGGGCACCTCGATGCGCCCGACCTGCTTCATCCGCTTCTTGCCTTCCTTTTGGCGCTCGAGCAGCTTGCGCTTGCGGCTGATGTCGCCGCCGTAGCACTTGGCCGTCACGTCCTTGCGGAAGGCCTTCACGGTCTCGCGCGCGAGGATGTGCGACCCGACCGCCGCCTGGATCGGCACGTCGTACTGCTGGCGCGGGATCTTGGCGCGGAGCTTCTCGGTCAGGTTGCGGCCGGCGTCGTAGGCCTTGTCGCGGTGGATGACCATCGACAGCGCGTCGACCGCGTCGCCGGCGAGCAGGATGTCGAGCTTGACGAGGTTCGAGGCGCGCATCCCCGTGATCTCGTAGTCGAGCGAGGCGTAGCCGCGCGTGCGCGACTTCAGCTGGTCGAAGAAGTCGAGGATGATCTCGGCGAGCGGCAGGTCGTAGTGCAGCTGCACGCGCTCGGCGCTGAGGAAGTGCATCCCCTTGTGCTCGCCGCGGCGGTCCTGGCAGAGCTCCATGATCGCGCCGATGTCCTCCTTGCGGGCGAGGATCGACGCGCGCACGTAGGGCTCGCGGATCTCGGCGATGTTCGCGGGGTCGGGCATGTCGGACGGGTTGTGGACCTCGCGCTCGGAGCCGTCGGTCATCGTCAGCTCGTAGGAGACCGACGGCGGCGTGGCCATCAGCGCGAGGTCGTACTCGCGCTCCAGCCGCTCGCGCACGATGTCCATGTGCAGCAGGCCGAGGAAGCCGATGCGGAAGCCGAAGCCGAGCGCGTCGCTGGTCTCGGGCTCCCAGACGAGCGCGGCGTCGTTGAGCTCGAGCTTCTCGAGCGCGTCGCGGAGGTCCGGGTAGTCCTCGCCGTCGATCGGGAACAGGCCGCAGAAGACCATCGGCTTGATCTCCTGGTAGCCGGGCAGCGGCTCGGTGGCCGGCCGGGCCATCGTCGTCAGCGTGTCGCCGACGCGGAGCTTCGTGACGTCCTTCAGGCCGGTGATCAGGTAGCCGACCTCGCCGCGGCTGAGCTTGCCCGTCGGCGACTGCGTCGGCGTGAAGAAGCCGATGTCGTCGATGTCGGCCTCGGTGCCGGTGGCCATCGCGCGGATCGCCTCGCCCTTGGTGAAGGTGCCGTCGACGACGCGGATGTAGGCGATGACGCCGCGGTACTGGTCGAACTCGCTGTCGAAGATCAGCGCGCGGGGCGCGGCGTCGAGGTCGCCCTCGGGCGGCGGCACGCGCTTGACGAGCTCCTCGAGCACCTCGATCACGCCGTCGCCGGTCTTGCCCGAGATGCGCAGGATGTCGTCCGGCTCGCCGCCGATCAGGTCGACGACCTCCTCCGCCACGCGCTGGGGCTCGGCGCCGGGGAGGTCGATCTTGTTCAGGCACGGGATCAGCTCGAGGCCGGCCTCGATCGCCAGGTAGGTGTTGGCGACGGTCTGGGCCTCGACGCCCTGCGAGGCGTCGACGACGAGCAGCGCTCCCTCGCACGCCGCAAGGCTCCTGGACACCTCGTACGTGAAGTCCACGTGGCCGGGCGTGTCGATGAGGTGGAACTGGTACGTCTCGCCGTTCTGCGCCTCGTAGAAGACGCGCACCGCCTGGGCCTTGATCGTGATCCCGCGCTCGCGCTCGAGGTCCATCGAGTCGAGCAGCTGCGCGCGCATGAGTCGCGGGTCGACCGTGTGGGTCAGCTCGAGGATGCGATCGGCCAGCGTCGACTTCCCGTGGTCGATGTGGGCGATGATCGAGAAGTTGCGGATGTGGGCGGCGTCGGCCACGGCTCATCGAGAGTAGAGACGCCGGGTCACGACCCCCTTGATGTAGAGGGCCTCCGGCACCTTGAGGACGACCACCGCGACCGCGTAGACGACGAGGCCGGCCGTCAGCGCGGTCGTGACCGCGATCGCCTGGGCGGCGAAGCCGTCGCCGAGGAGCTCGTCGAGCCCCCACCACCAGCCGTACGCGACCGCGCCGAGCAGCGCCGCGCCGGCGAGCATGCGGGCGATGCCGGTGAGCGTCTCGCGCGCGCCGAGCCGGCCGTGCAGCTCGTTGCGCAGGAAGTAGGACTGGCTGAGCGTGGTCGTGAAGCTCGAGACGGCGGTCCCGATGACGATCCCGGCGATGCCGAACGGCTCGTAGAGCGCGATCGAGACGACGAGGTTGACGAGCAGGTTGCCTCCTGCCAGCGCCGTCGGGATCCACGGGCGCTGGAGGCTGAAGAACGTCCGCGTGAGGAGCAGGTTCGCGCCGCTGAAGGGCAGGCTGAAGCTGAACCAGAAGAGGGCCTCGGCGACGTAGTCGGTGTCCGTCGGGCCGAAGTCGCCGTGCTCGTAGATCAGGCGCGTGATGGGCTCGGCGAGGACGAGCGTGCACGCCGCCGCGGGGATGAGGAGGAGGAAGATCTGCCGCAGGCCCTCGGCCGTCATGTTCCGCAGGCCGTCGCGGTCGCCGCGGGCCGCGAGCCTCGACAGCGTCGGGAAGAGGACGGTCGCGACGGCGACGCTGAACATCCCCTGCGGGAGCATGTAGACGCGGAAGGCGGCGTCGATCGCGCGCGGGGCGTTCTCGGAGACGAGGCTGCCCAGCGTCGAGTTGATGAGCAGGTTGAAGTTGATGAGCCCGAGGCCGATCGTCACCGGCAGCATCAGGACCAGGACGCGCTTGACGCGCTCGTCGCGCGGGTTGAACGTCGGCGTCATCTTGAAGTCGAGGCGCCGGAGGACCGGGACGAGCATGAGGAGCTGCACGAGCGTGCCGACGAGGACGCCGAGCGCGTAGGCGTAGAGCTCCTCGTCGCCGTCGAACCAGCTGCGCCCGCCGATGAGGAAGGCGAGGATCACCAGGTTCCACACGACCGGGCTGATCGCGGGGACGCTGAAGTGGTCGTACGCGTTGAGGATGCCCTGGAGGAGGCCGTTCAGGCCGAGCAGGACGACGATCGGGAAGAGGACCTGGGAGAGCCCGCTCGTCAGCGAGTCGAGGTCGCCGTCGAACGTGTCGCCGGTGAAGAGCGGCATCACGTACGGCGCCGCGAGGATGAACGCGGCCGAGATCACGCCGAGGATCCCGGCGATGAGGAAGAAGAGCGTGGAGGCGAGCTGGAAGGCCTCCTTGCGCTTGTCCTTCTCCAGCAGCTCGGTGAAGACCGGGACGAACGCGGCGCTCAGCGCGGCGTCGGCGAACAGGCTGCGGATGAGGTTCGGGACCTGGAAGGCGATCGTGAACGCCGAGAAGGCTCCGCTGGTCGCGAAGTAGCTCGAGGCGACGATCTCGCGGGCCAGCCCGGCGATGCGCGAGAGGCCTGTCGCCACGCTGAAGATGAACGTGTTGCGGGCGATCCTCGCCAAGGCCGCGCTACTCTACGTCGCCGCATGGCCAACATCGCGTCCCAGAAGAAGCGCAACGCCCGCTCGCTCCGCGAGAGGCTCGAGAACCGCCGCTACACCTCGACGATCAAGACGTACTTCCGCCGCCTCGAGGCCGCGGTCGCCGAGGGCGACGACGCGAAGGCCGACGTCGAGCTGCGCGAGCTGACCCGGACGATCGACAAGGCCGTCAAGCGCGGCGCGATGCACCGCAACACCGGCGCCCGCAAGAAGTCGAAGGCCTCCCGCGTCCGCCGCGGGATCTCCACCTCGGCCTAGGCGGCCACCTCGTCGAGCATCCGCAGGGCGACGGTGTCGTCCTCGAGCTCTTCCCCTCCACGGCTGGCCAGCTCGAGGTCGGCCAGGGCGATGAGGGTCCGGCGGAGCGCGTCGGCGTCCGACCGTCTCGCCTCCGCGATCCGGCGCTCGGCCGCCCACGGGTTGCCGCGGATGTTCTGCTTGACCTGAGCCGGCGACTCGCCCGCCTCGAGCCGCTCGGCGATGGCGAGCACGTCGCGGACGCGGCGGGCCATGAGCGGGACGAGCCTCGCGATCGACTCGCCCTGCGCTCGAAGCTCGACGAAGGCGCGGGTGGCGGAGCTGCGGTCGCGGGCGACGAGGGCGTCGACGAGGCCCCAGACCTGCCGCTCGGCCGACGGCGCCGCGACGGCCTCGATCTCGTCCACCCCGAGCTGCGCGCCGGCGCCGTGCTCGAGCGCGAGCACCTCCAGTTCGCGGAGCAGCCGCTGCTGGCGGTCGCCGACGGCCGCGACGAGCGCCTGCGCGGCGGTGTGGTCGACCTCGATCCCCAGCCGCTTGGCCTGCGCCTGGACCCAGCGCGGCAGCTCCTTGGCCTTCAGGACCTGCTCGGCGACGACGTCGCCGCCCGCCTTCTTGACGGCGTCGGTCAGCGCCTTGGGGACCTTCGCGCGGCCGTCCTCCTTGGCGAAGAACGCGACGGTCGTCTCGGGGTCGAGGTGCTTGAGCGCGGGGACGACGTGCTCCTTGACCTCGGCCTCCTTCCACCGCTCGGCGCCGTCGACGATGACGAACCGGCGCCCCATCGCGAAGGTCATCGCGCTGAGCGCGGCGGCGGCGGCCTCGGGGGTCGCCTCGTCGCCCTCCAGCACCTCCGCCCCGCTCGCGCCCGACTCCTTCTCGGCGACCGCGCGCAGGCTGCCGCGGCGCTCGGCGATCCGGCCGTGGTCGTCGCCGTGGATCAGGTACGCGGGCTTCCAGACGGGCACCTCCGCGAGACTAGCCGTCGTGGAGGCTCGATCCGGTGACGTCCTTGTGCGGCCGTGGCGGCCGTCCGACGCCGCCGCGCACGTCGCGGCGATCGACCACGACGACATCGCCCGCTGGATCGACTTCCCGCGGCCGCTGCGGGTCGAGGACGCGCTCGAGTTCTTCGCCCGCGGCACGCTGCACTTCGGCGTCTTCGCCGCGCCCGGGTCCTCGCCCGCCGTCCTCGGCGGCGTCGGCCTCCACCCCTACGACCCCTCGCGCGCGTGGGCGGAGATCGACTGGTGGGTGACGCCCGCTGCCCGTCGCCGCCGCGTCGCCCGCACCGCGATCCTGATCGTCGCGCGATGGGCCTTCGCCTCGCTCGCCCTCGAACGGATCGAGGCGCGGGTCCAACCGGTGAACGTCGCTTCGCGCGCGCTGGCGGAGTCGCTCGGGTTCGTCCTCCTTCCCGCGACCGCCCGGCGCGCCCACCGCGGCGCCGAGGTCGAGCTGCTGCGCTACGAGCTTCGGCCCTCGAGCTCGGCGATCCGGTCCTCCAGCTCCTGAACGCGCGCGGCGAGGTCCTCCTCGCGCGGGCGGTGGACGATCTCGAGCTTGATGCCGTCGGCGTCGTAGAAGAAGACGGCGTAGTAGCCCGGCGTGTAGCCGTACTCCTCCGGGCCGCTCTCGATCGTGGCCCCGTTCGCGCGCAGCCACTCCGCACGGTCGTCGACGACCGAGCGATGCAGGGCGGCGAAGGCGATGTGGTGGATGCCGACGTCGTAGCGGTCGTGCTCGCGGCGGCCCCTGGCCTCGCGGACGCTGACCGAGCCCGACCCGTTCGGCCGCCCGACGTACACGACGCGCTCGCCCTGCTCGCCCTCGATCTCCGCCGTCCGCGTGTAGCCCAGCGGCTGGAGGAGCTCGACGTAGAAGCGCAGGCTGCGGTCGAGGTCGGTGACGACGAGGTCGAGGTGGTCGATCGCTTCGTGCATCGCGTCAGGGTGCCACGGCCCCGATGCGGACGGTCCCGTCCTCGTCGGTCCGCTTCACGTCGGGCACGACGCGCAGCGCGTCGAGCGTGCTCGGCGCCGGGTGGCCGTAGCTGTTCTCGCCGACGGGGATGATCGCCGTCTCGGGCGTGATCCTCCGCAGCAGCTCCGGCAGCCCCTCGTCCTCGGACCCGTGGTGGGCGACCTTGAGGATGTCGACGTCGGGGAGGTCGAGGCCGAGCGTGACCGGCGACTCGGCGTCGGCCGTCAGCAGGGCGGTGGTCGGGCCGTCGCGGGCGAGCGCGACGGTCGCGGTGAGGTTGGGGTCGCCGGAGCGGTCGCGGCCGGGCGGCGGCCAGAGGATCTCGAGCGAGAGCGGCCCGGCGCGGATGACCTTGCCCGCCTCCGGGACCGTCCTCGGCACGCCGTCCGGAAGGCCCTCGAAGCGCGCGCCGCCACCCTCCCCCCAGGGCCCTTCGCCACCGTCCGCCCCCTTCTCCTCCCCGCCCCCCTTCTCCTCGCGGGTCTGCCGTCCGTCGACGACCAGCCCCGCGGGCACCGCGTCGAGCACCTCCCGCAGCGCGCCCTCGTGGTCGCGCGAGGAGTGCGTGAGGAGGAGGACGTCGAGGCGCCGGACGCCCGCCCTGCGCAGCTTGCCCGCGATCCCTCCGCCGGGCGGCCCGGTGTCGACGAGGATCGCGTGGGCGCCGTGCTGGAGCAGCGTCGCGTCGCCCTGGCCGATGTCGAGGGCGGAGAGGACGAAGCCGTCAGGCGGGCTGGGCGTCGCGCGCCGCGCTGCCTCGGCGCCGATCGCGAGCAGGGCCGCGGCGAGGACGACGACGGCTCGCCGCCTGCGCACGACCCGCCTCGCGAGGAGCCAGCCGGCGCCCATCGCCGCGTAGGCCGCCGCGACGGCGAGCGGGCCGGGGAGGTGGACGGCGACACTCGCGTGCGGGACCGCGGCGGCCGTTCTCCCCAGCCACGCGAGGTAGGCGAGCAGGGGCGCGGCGACGACGTTGACCGCCGCGGCGAACGGCCCCCCGAGCGTCGCCGCGACCGCGCCGAGCCACATCACGGGCGCGACGGCGGGCGCGGCGAGGAGGTTCGCGGGCAGCGAGACGAGCGAGACCTGCTCGAAGTGCACGGCGAGCAGCGGCGCCGTCGCCACCGACGCCGCCAGCGTCATCGCCGTCACGTCGGCCAGCGGCCCCGGCGCCCGGCGCGCGCGCAGCGCGGCGGCGAGCGGCCGCGCGAGCCACAGCAGGCC
>DASVRH010000154.1:0-5457 GCA_036388715.1 Solirubrobacteraceae bacterium
TCGCGCGCCTCCTTGACGATCCGCTCGGCCTCGCGCTTGGCCTCGGCGAGCATCTCCTGGCGCTCCTTGACGATCCAGCGCGCCTGCTTGATCTCCTCGGGGATCGTGGCGCGCATCTGGTCGAGGATGTCGTAGATCTCCTCCTTGTCCACACGCACCTGATCGGTCATGGGGACCGACTTCGCGTTGTGGACGAGATCGTCCAGCTTGTCGATGAGAACCAGGACGTCCATGGGCTCAGCCTTCGTTTCGTCGGCGCTGCAGCTCTTCCTTCAGGCGATCGCCAACTCCGTCCGGAACGAGGCCGTCGATGTTGCCCCCGAAGGTGGCGAGCTCCTTGACCCCACTCGAGCTGAGGAAACTGTACTGGGGACTGGCCATCAGGTAGAGGGTGTCGACCTCGGAGTCCTGCATCCGGTTGAGCTGGTTCATCTCGAACTCGTACTCGAAGTCCGAGATCGCGCGCAGCCCCTTGACGATGCACTTGGCCCCCACACGCCGCGCGTACTCGACGATCAGCACGTCGAACGGCTCGGCCCGGACGTTGCCGAAGTGCCCCGTCGCGCGGCCGATGAACGCGAGACGCTCCTCGATCCCGAAGATGGTCTTCGACTTGCGGACCGACTGGTTGACGACGGCCACGATGACCTCGTCGAACAGCTCCGAGGCGCGGCCGATCACGTCGACGTGGCCGTTGGTGATCGGGTCGTACGAGCCGGGGCAGACGCAGATGCGCTTCGCAGCGGGGTTCATGAGCGACGGGATGGGGATCAGGGAGCGACGGGACCGGCGGGGCGCAGATCGTAGGGCACCGGCTCGTAGAACCCGAACTGCACGCCGCCGTACGCCCGTGACCGGACGCGCTCGAAGCGCGACAGCGCGAGATCCTCGTCCTCCTTGGGGTCGTGTTGGGCCACGATCACGCCGTCGGGCGCGACCCACCCCGGCCGCTCGTCGAGGGCCAGCACCGCCCGCTTCCACAGCCCCTGCCACTGCGGCGGCGCGACGAAGACGACGTCGTACGGGCGCGGCTCGCGGCGCAGGAAGTCGAACGCGTCGCCGTGGACGACGTCGGCGCGGTCGGCGAGCCGCGTGGCGCCGAGGTTGTGCCGCACGTCCTCGACCACCTTCGCGCTCAGCTCGACGAAGGTCGCGTGCGCGGCCCCGCGGCTCAGCGCCTCGATCCCCGCGCCGCCGACGCCCGCGAACAGGTCGAGGAACGAGGCGCCGGGCAGGCGGGGCATGAGGATGCTGAAGAGCGCCTCCTTGCCGCGGTCGGAGATCGGCCGTGTTCCCTCGGAGCTGGGCGACCGCAGGCGGATGCCGCGCGCGCTGCCGGCGATCACCCGCACGGGCGCAGGCCCCTACGCGGCGACGGGCTCGGCCTCCGCCGCCCGCAGCTCGGCGGCGAGCAGCTCGTGCTCCGGCTGCTCGAGCGCCGGGTCGGCGTCGAGCAGCGCCTCCGCGCGGGTGCGGGCGCGCTCGAGCACGTCGGCGTCCTCCGGCAGGCGGGCGAAGCGGAACCGGGCGAGGCCGGACTGGCGGGTGCCCGTGATCTCGCCCTCGCCGCGCAGCTCGAGATCGATCTCGGCCAGGCGGAAGCCGTCGGTGTTGTCACCCAACGCCTTCAGCCGCGCGGAATCCCCCGGCCCGAACAGCAGGCACAGCGACCGGTGCGCGCCGCGCCCGACGCGGCCGCGCAGCTGGTGCAGCTGCGAGATCCCGTACCGGTCGGCGTCCTCGACGAGCATCACCGTCGCGTTGGGCACGTCGATCCCGACCTCGATGACCGTCGTGGCGACGAGCACGTCCGCGGCGCCGGAGGTGAACGTCGCCATCGCCTCGGCCTTCTCGCGCGACTTCATCTGCCCGTGCAGGAGCACGACCTCGAAGTCGGCGAACTCCGTCGTCTTCAGGCGCTCGTACTCCGCGGTGGCGGCGCGCGCGGCCAGCGCCTCGGACTCCTCGACCAGCGGGCAGACGACGTAGGCCTGGCGGCCGGCGCGCAGCTCCTCGCGGATGCGCTCGTAGGCCCGCGCCCGCGCGCGCTCGCCGTCCGCGACGTGCGTCTCGATCGGCTGGCGCCCGCGGGGCAGCTCGCGCAGCGTCGTCACGTCGAGCGCCCCGAAGGACGCGAGGCGCAGCGTGCGCGGGATCGGCGTCGCGGTCATGTGGAGGACGTGCGGCGCGAGCCCTTCCGGCGCCTTCGCGTCGAGCGCCGCGCGCTGGCGCACGCCGAAGCGGTGCTGCTCATCGACCACGGCGACCGCCAGCCGCGAGAACTCGACCGTGTCCTCGATCAGCGCGTGCGTGCCGACGATCAGGCCGAGCTCGCCCGTCGCGAGCCGCGCGAGGATCTCCGTGCGCCGCGACGCGGGCGTCGACCCGGTGAGCAGGGCCACCGGCATCGTCGCGCCCGGCATGAGCGACTGGACCGTGGCGAAGTGCTGCTCGGCGAGCGTCTCGGTCGGCGCCATCAGCGCGGCCTGCATGCCGTGCTCGACCGCGCGCAGCATCGCGTAGAGCGCGACCACCGTCTTCCCCGACCCCACCTCCCCCATCAGCAGGCGCTGCATCGGGCGCTCCCGGGCCAGGTCGGCGTCGACCTCCTCCATCGCGCGGACCTGGTCGCCGGTCGGCGTGAACGGGAGCTGCTCGTCGAGCCACGCCTTCGAGACCGACGGCGGATCGGGCAGGGGCGCGGCGCCGATGCGCTCGCGGTGCTCGTCGCGCAGGCGCAGCTGCACGATCTGGTCGACCAGCAGCTCGTCGAAGGCCAGGCGGCGCCGGCCGCCCTCGCGGTCGCCGAAGTGGGCGGCGAAGACGGCGGCGGGGCGGTCGGGCAGCCGCTCGGCCGCACGCAGCCGGCCGGGCAGCGGGTCCGGGAAGTCGGCGGCGAAGCCCCCGACGTCGCGCACGAGCGCGGCGATCTGCGTCGAGGTGATGCCCTTCGTCGCCGGATAGGCGGAGACCTCGACCCCCTCGCCCGACGACCCGACCACCTCGGAGCGGGCGTGGGCGTTGACGCGGAAGCGGTTGCGGCCCTGGTACTTGCCCTGGAGCATCAGGCGCGTGCCGGGCCGGTACTGGCGCTCGAGCCACGGCTGGTTGAAGAACGTCGCCTTCATGACCCCGGTCGTGTCGGCGACGGTCGCCTCGACGAGCGGCTTCATCCCGCGGCGGCGAACCGGGCGCGAGGTGATGGCGCGGACCTCGACGAGCACCGTCGCCGTCTCCTCCATCTGGAGGTCGGCGATCGTGCGCGCCTCGCCGCTGGCCCGCGGGAGGTGGAGGAGCAGGTCGCCGACCGTCTCGAGCCCGAGCGCCTCCGCCGCCTCGGCGGCGGGCGCCGGAGCGACCACGAGCGGCTCCGCCAGGCGCGACGGCCGCGGGTAGCGGACCTCGACGGAGTCAGGGTCCAGCGGATCGCTGGTGGCGAACGCGGTCGGCGGCACCCCCACATGATGATCCGAGCGTCGGACTGCCCGGATCAGGAGGTGCGATCAGGGTGACTCCCTGGTTTTTTCGCGCGCCGCGGCCCGCAGGCTGCGCGACATGCTCACGCCCCGCCTCCTCCCGCTCCTCGCCGTCGCCGCCTCCCTGGCCCTGAGCGGCCCGGCCTCCGCGGCGACGACCCGCCACGCCACGCCCTCGGGCGCCGGAACGGTGTGCACCGCCAACGCCCCCTGCACGCTCGAGGAGGCGCTCGACGACGCGCAGAACGGCGACGAGATCGTCGTCCACGCCGGCGTGCACGACGTCGACGCCACGGCGGGCTTCGGGACGCTCCAGAACCTGAACGTCCATGGCGCGGCCGGCGAGCCGCGGCCGGAGGTCCGCGCCGCGGTCGACGGCTGCGGCCTGTCGGTCGGAGCGGGCTCGCGGGTGAGCGGGCTGCGCGTGCGCCCGTGGCTCGCGCACAACACCGCGATCTGCGCGACCGGCGGCGTGACGATCGAGCAGGTCGTCGTCGACGGCGACGTGCTCATGGCCGACGGGCTCGGCCTGGGGACGCCGAACGGCGCGCTCGTCCGGGGCGTCAGCATCCGCCTGACCGGATCGGGCTCGCGCGGCATCGCGATGGGGAGCGTGCGGGCGATCGAGATCCGCAACGTCACCATCGAGGCGGCGCAGGAGGGCATCCGCTTCGCGGACGGCGCCGGAGCCCCCGGAGAGCTCGGGATCGCCAACTCGTACGTCGCCGGCGGCGTCACGGACATCGTCGGTGCGTGCGCCTCCAACCCCGTCGCCGTGGAACTCGCGCGCGACGCCTTCGACACGTTCGTCGACGAGGAGAAGCCCTGCGGCGTCACGGAGACGGCGCCGAGCATCCCGCCGGCCGGCGCCGCGCTGACGGCCGACGACGGGATCCTGCGGCCGTCGCCGGGCTCGACGCTGCTCGACGCCGGCGCGACGGACGCCTCCACCGGGAGCCTCGACGTGGAAGGACAGCCGCGGGTGCTCAACGGCAAGCCCGACATCGGCGCCGACGAGGTGCCCGTCGCCGCCGGTGTGGTGTCGACGGGGGCGAGCGACGTGACGGAGACGGCCGCGCGGCTCGCGTCCGACGTTCACGGCCGTGGCGCGGACGTCGCCGAGGTCGCGTTCGAGTACGGGATCACCGAGGCCTACGGGAGCACCGCGCCGGCCGCGTACGTCCCGAACGACGGAGGGCCGATCATCGACGTGTTCCCGACCTACGCGACGACGCTCGACGGCCTCACCCCCGGCGTCACCTACCACGCCCGCGCCGTGGTCACGAACGAGTTCGGCCAGGTCGGCCGCGGTCCCGACGTCGTGTTCACGACGCCCGGCGACGCGGCGCCGGGCGGCGAGGACGCGCCCCCGCCCGCCCCGGCTCCCGCACCGGCCCCGGTCACGACGCCCGCCGGCGGCGACGCCGCCGACCGCTCGGCCCCCGTCTGCCGGGTGACGCTGAAGCGCGGCCGCCGCCGCGGGCGCAGCCGGCTCGTCGGCCGCTGCTCGGAGGCGGCGACGCTGCGCATCACGGCCGGCGGCCGCCTCGTGGCGCGGGTCAGGGTCCCGGCCGGGTCGTTCCGCCGCACGGTCCGCACGGCGCGGCTGAGGGTCGGTCGCCGCGTGCGCGTCGTCGCGCGCGACGGCGCCGGCAACGTTGCGGGCCCGCTGCGGCTGAGGCTCCGCCGCCGCTAGCGCGAGCGGACGCGCAGCGGCACGCGGACCGTCCCGCACGGCGTCGCGACGCGCAGAAGGGCGACGGGGCGGCGCCAGCGGACGAGCGCGACGAGCGTGCCGCGGCCGTCCTCGCCGAGCCGTTCCGCCCGGCGCCCGACGCGCGCGACGGAGCCCGGCCGCGCGCATCCGGCGACCCTGACGCGAAGCCTCGTCCGCCGGCCGCGCACGACGGCGCGCGGGGTGACGGAGACGCTGAGCGGCCCGGCGGCGGGCGCGGGCGCGGGGTCGGCGGGGTCGCCGGAG
>DASVRH010000155.1:0-4376 GCA_036388715.1 Solirubrobacteraceae bacterium
GCATCGCGAACGCCCGCCGCAGGAGCGCGAGCCGCGGGCCGGCCGGGACGATCGCGACGTCGAGCTCGCCGTCGCGCGGGTCGACGCCGCCGGTCGACGAGTCGCCGCCGAACGCGCCGGTCGCCGCGACGACGACCTGCCAGGCGTCGCCCGTGAAGCGGGTGCGCCCGTCGCAGCGGACGGTCACGTGCAGCGGTCTGCCGGTCACCGCCGCGCGCACCGCCCCGACCGCGTAGGCGAACCGCCCGAGCTTCGGCTTGAGCGGCCGCGCCCGCGTCGCCGCCAGCACGGAGAGCCCCGCCGTCGCCGCGTTGACGAACGGCCGCGCGCCGCCGGCGCGGGCCAACTCGACCGAGCGGATCGCGCTCGAGGGATCGCCGGCGAGCCGGGCCGCCGCCTCGACGTCGAGCGGGACGTCCAGCCAGCGGGCGAAGTCGTTGGCCGTGCCGGTGGGCACGACCGCCAGCGGGACCCTGCTGCGGCGGGCGAGGGCGGCCGCGCAGCCGACCGAGCCGTCGCCCCCGGCGACCACGATCCGATCGACGCCCGCGAGCCGCTCGGTCTTCTCGGCCTCCTGCACGTCGATGATCCGGTCGGGGCGCAGGAGGTCGCGGACGGAGGAGGTGACGTCCTCGGAGCCGCTCTGCGCGTTCGCGACGAGGGCGATCCGCATGGAGGCCCTATCTTCCCCGCGGTGCCACGACGCCCCACCGGCGCGCGGGCGGCCGCCACGCGCGCCGACGTCGCCCTCTACCGCTTCATCCGCATCCGCCTGGCGAGCCCTGCGCTCGACGGTCCGCTGCGCGCGCTCACGATGAGCGGCGAGCACGCCGCCTGCTGGTACGCGCTGGGTCTCGCGGGCAGCGGCCTCGACGGGGCGAACCGGCCGCGCTGGCGCCGGGCGATGGCGGCGATCTTCGCCACCCAGCTGCTCAACACCGCGCTCAAGGTCCTCTTCCGCCGCAAGCGGCCGGCCCTCGAGGACCTCCCGGCCTCCGTCCCCGTCCCGACCTCGCTGAGCTTCCCGAGCGCCCATGCCTCCACGTCGTTCTGCGCCGCCGCGGGCTTCCGCGACCTCGTCCCGCTGCCCCTGCGGCCCGTCGCGGCGGCCATCGCCTTCAGCCGGGTGTACTTCGGCGTGCACTACCCCTCCGACGTCCTGGTCGGGGCGGCGCTCGGCGCCACCGTGGGAGGGGCGCTGGGCCGATGAAGGTCGGGATCGTCGGGATGCCGAACGCGGGCAAGTCCTCGCTCTTCAACGCGCTGACGAAGTCCGGCGCGGACGCGGCGAACTACCCGTTCACGACGATCGAGCCGAACGTGGCGATCGTGCCGGTGCGCGACGAGCGCCTGGACGCGGTCGCGCACGTCGTCGGCTCGTCGGCGATCGTCCCCGACACCATCGCCTTCCATGACATCGCCGGCCTCGTCCGTGGTGCCCACGAAGGGGAGGGGCTCGGAAATCAGTTCCTCGCCAACATCCGCGAGACCGACGCGATCGTCCACGTCGTCCGGGCTCACACCGATGACAACGTCGTGCACCCCGAGGGGTTGGTCGATCCGCTCCGCGACGCGGAGACGATCGAGACCGAGCTGATCTACGCCGACCTCGAGCAGGCCGAGCGCCGGCTGGGGCGCGCCGTGCGCACCGCGCGCGGCGGCGACAAGGCAGCGATCGCCGAGCAGGCCTGGCTCGAGCAGGTCGTCGCGGCGCTCCAGGAGGGCCGTGCGGCGCGGACCGTCCCGCGCCCTCCCGACCTGCCCGAGACGCTCTTCGCGCTGACCGCCAAGCCCGTGCTCTTCGTGGCCAACGTCGACGAGGGCGCCGCCGAGGTGCCAGAGACCATCGCCGCCCACGCCGCCGCGCAGGGCGCGGGAGCGGTCGCCGTGTCAGCGCGGATCGAGGCCGAGCTGTCCGAGCTCGACGACGAGGACGCCGCGGCGATGCGCGCGGACATGGGCCTCACCGAGTCGGGCCTCGACCGCGTCGTCCGCGGCGCGTTCGACCTGCTCGGCCTGATCGCGTTCTTCACGGCGGGCGAGGCGAAGCCGGCGCAGTCCTGGCACATGCGCGACGGGCTGAGCGCGTGGCACGCGGCGGGCGCGATCCACTCCGACATCCAGAAGGGCTTCGTCCGCGCCGAGGTGATCGGGTGGAAGGAGCTCGTGGACGCCGGCGGCTACGCCGGCGCCCGCGAGCGGGGGGTGCTGCGCCTCGAGGGGCGTGACTACGTGATGCAGGACGGTGACCTCATCACCGTGAAGTTCACGCCGTGACCCACGCGTAGGGCGAGGGACGCGGCGCGAGGGGGAACGGCCCGGCGCCCGCGTGAGGATGACGCGAGACGCCGGGCCGAGCCTGCGCTCCCTACGGCAGGTCCTGGCAGCCGGTCTGGCTGACGACCGACTGGCCGGCGGCGTTGACCTGGAGGTCGTAGCAGAGCTGACCCGCGGCGCCGGCGCTGGGGGCGAAGAGCCCGATCGCGCTGAGCGCGCCGATGGTCAGTAGAGCGAACCGCTTCCTCATGTCGTGCCTCCCGTGCACTGTTCCGAAAGAGCCCCTACCTCCGCGCCGAGGGGGAACCGCGGCGCCTTCCTCCGCGCCGTCGGGGGGACCGCCGGCGCTACGAGGAGTGTGCGCGAGCCCGGCGGGGAGCGCATGAGTGGCGACCACTCATCCTTCGGCGAGGGCCCCGGGCAGGTCCTTCCGCGACGCGACGTCGAGCTTCGCGTAGACCTGCCGAAGCTGGTTCTCGACGGTGCGGATGCTGAGGAAGAGCGTCTGCGCGATGTCGCGGTTCGAGCGGCCCTCCGCCGCCATCGCGGCGATCCGCAGCTGGCTCGGCGTGAGCGCCTCGATGCCGGAGATCGCGCGGCGCTGCAGGCGGGCGCCGCTCGTCGCCAGCTCCTGCTCGGCGAGGTCGGCGACCGCGCTCGCCCCGCAGCGGTGGGCGAGGTCGAGCCCCTCGCGCAGCGGGTCGCGCGACGCCGCCCGCTCGCCGGTGCGCCGCAGCGCCGCGCCGAGGTCGACGAGCGCCCGCGCCCGCAGCAGGCGCGAAGGCGACGCCGCGAGCGTCACCGCGGCCTCGCGCAGCCGGTCGACGGAGCCCTCCGCCAGCCCGAGGACGCGCAGCGACGACCCGACCGCGTGGCGCGCCGCGAAGGGCCGGCCGAGGTCGAGCTCCTCCTGGGCCAGCGCGCGCGCCTCGTCGCGCTCGCCCATCCGCAGCAGCGCCTCGGCGGCGCCGGAGCGCCAGCCCTGCATCGCGGGCTTGTCGATGCCGTAGCGCACCATCACGTCGCCGGCGCCGCGGAAGTCGGCGAGCGCTTCGGCGTGGCGGCCCTGCGCGAGGCGCAGCCGCCCGCGGGCGTGGAGGTAGAGCGCGGCCCTGGCCGTCCCCTGCTGCCAGTCCGACAGCTCGCGCTCGGCCAGGACGGCGTCGGCCTCGTCCCCCCGCCCCTGCTCGCCGAGCGCCTCGATCAGCGTGGCGATCGCCACCGGCTCGGCCCAGGCGAGGCCGTGCTCGTCGGCCATGGCCAGCGCCTCGCGCGACTCCGCCTCGGCGTCGGCCAGCGCGCCGTGCCGACAGGCGACGTCGGCGTGCATGGTCAGCGCGAGCGCGGCGCCCGAGACGTCGCCGCTCGCGCGGGCCTGGTCGAGCGCGCCCTGCGCGACGGCCGCCGCCCGCTCGACCTCGTCGGCCGCCATCAGCGCCGAGATGACGAGGATCGCGCCGGTGCCCCTGATCCCCTCCGCGGTCAGCCCGCCCGCGAGCGCCATCTCGGCGAGCTGAGCGGCGTCGGCCGCGGTGCCGTGGTCGGTCGCCTTGTACGCGAGCGCGGCGAGGACGTAGCGCTCCGCCGGCGTCGCCGCCGCCTCCGCCTCCGTCCGCCGCGCGCGGGCCTGCTCGGCGGTGACGTCGCCGCGGATGATCTCGAGCGCGCGCAGGGCGAGGCGGACCTCGTGGGCGGGCGGCGACGGGTCGCCGTCCACCGTCGTCAGCTCCTCGCGCACCCATGCGAGCGCGGCGTCGGGCCGCGGGTCGAGCGTCCAGGCCCGGGCCAGCGCGCGCGTCGCGTCGAGTCGCTCGCCGTCGCCGGTCGCGAGGTCGCGCGCCTGCTGGAGGTGCTCGATGGCGGCGGGGTCGTACGCGCGCATCTCTGCCTCGCCCAGCGCGAGGAGCACGCGCGCACGCCGCTCGCGGTCCGGCGGCTCGGCCAGCGCGCGATGCAGCGCGGCGGCGGCGCGGCCAGGGTCGGGCTCGGTGGCCGCCGCCTCGCACAGCACCGACACCGCCTCCTGGTCGCCGTACGGCTCGGCGGCGAGGACGTGGGCGGCCGCCCGCGCCGCCGGAGCGCCGGCGTCGCGCAGGAGG
>DASVRH010000156.1:0-5885 GCA_036388715.1 Solirubrobacteraceae bacterium
CGTCGCGCGGGAGCTCCCGCACCATCTCGGCCACGCCGGTGACGAAGGGCGACGGCCGGCTCGCCGCCGCCATCTCGCCGAGGACGAGGCGAGCCCCGCGCGGCACCTCCGCCCGCGCCGCCCGCACGATCTCCACGTACCGCCGGGCCGCAAGGGAGGGCGCGGAGGAATCGCAGCGGGCGCGCTGCGGGCTGATGAAGTACGGCTGGTTCGGCTCGTTCCACGGGCTCCACCACTTCAGCTCGACGCCCTCCTCCTCACCCAGACCCACCAGCCGGCGGAGCAGCGCGCGATAGCCGGAGAGGCGCCTCGACGGGCGGGAGCGCACCGTCTCGGTGGATCGCTCGCAGCCGTGCGGGCCCGCGGCCGCCCACTCCGGCACGCCGTAGATCGTGACGACGACCTCCCAGCCGCCGTTGGCCTCCTGCTGCGACTTCACGGCGCGCAGGACGTCGCGCATCCCGGCGAACTCGCGGCACGGCGGCAGGTCGCGCAGGCAGCCGTTGTCGATGCCGTCGAAGTTCGGCTCCTCGCCGCGCACGGGCTGGAGCGCGGCCCAGTCGACCATCAGCCGGTAGTAGCGCGGGCGCAGCGCCTCGACGCGGGCGCGCCAGGGCTCGAAGTCGTCGTCGAGCGCCGGCGCGGCGTCGCGCGCCCACAGCAGGTTCGCGTTCCGCTCGCTCAGGCCCGTCACCAGCGGCCGGTCGGGCTCGGCCGGCGACGGCGTCGTGGCCGGCGGCGGCGCCGTCGACGGGACGCGGGGCCCTTCGCCGCGGCGCTCCTCGTCGCGCGATCCGGCGACGATCGCCCCCGCGAGGAGGAGGGCGCCCGCGACCGCGAGCGCCCGGCGGCGGGTCAGACCGCGGAGACCTCTTCGTCCTCGGGCACCCGGAACGACGAGCCGCAGCCGCAGGCCGCGATGACGTTCGGGTTGTTCACCTGGAAGCCGGCGCCGGTCAGCGCGTCGACGTAGTCGATCTGCGAGCCGTGGACGTACGGCAGCGACTGCTTGTCGACGAGGATCTGGAGACCGTGGTCCTCGTAGACCTGGTCGTCGTCCTTCTTCTCGTCGAAGGCGAGCTGGTACTGGAAGCCGGAGCACCCGCCGCCCCGGACGCCGAGGCGCAGGCCGGCGGACGCGAGATCCACGCCCTGGGCCGTCAGGAACTCGCGCACCTTTGTGGCGCCGAGCTCGGTGAAGGTGATGTCCGCGAACTGCATTGCTTCACAAAGGATAGCGGTCCGCGCCGACGTGGCTAACCTTCGTTGCAGTGCCGACACCGGACGAGCTCAAAGCGCGCATCGAGAACGCCATCCCCGGCGCGGAGGCGGTCGTGGAGTCGCCTGACAACGTCCACTTCAGCGCCCGCGTGAGGGCCGATGCCTTCGCCGGCAAGAGCCGGATCCAGCAGCACAGGATGGTGTACGACGCCTTCGACGAGGGCGAGCTCGGCGGCGCGGTCCACGCGCTTCAGATCAAGACGGAGGTTCCATGAGCGACAACCCGCTTCGCGACGCCATCGAGGAGGCGATCCGCGAGAACGAGGTCATCCTCTTCATGAAGGGGACGCCCGAGCAGCCCATGTGCGGGTTCAGCTCGCGCACGGCCGCGGCGCTGCAGGCCGTCGGCAAGCCCTTCGCGGCGGTCGACGTCCTGCCCGACCCGCGCATCCGCCAGGAGCTGTCCGGCCTGTCGAGCTGGCCCACGATCCCCCAGCTGTTCGTCAAGGGCGAGCTGGTCGGCGGCTGCGACATCGTCACCGAGATGTTCGAGACCGGCGAGCTGCACGAGGCGCTCGGCGCCGAGCAGCCCGCCGAGGCACCCGAGCAGCCGGCGGCGGCGCAGCCGAGCGGCCCGCAGCCGCTGGGCGTCGAGAACCGCCTGGGCTAGCCGCCCGGCGCTACTTCACGCGCACGCGAAGCCGCACGAGCCCGCTGAGCCGCAGCTCCGGGTCGCGGTAGACCTTGCGCGGCTTCTGCGCGACGCCCTCGGGCCCGCCCGGCGCCTCCTCGAGGTCGTCGAGCGGGTCGCTGCCGCCCGGCGGCTCGAAGCTCGCCTCGATCCCGTCGTAGCGCCCGATGCTCGCGACCTCCTTGCGGAGCCTGTCGATCGTCCGCGGGCCGCCGATGTCGCTCTCCTCCTCGCCGAACAGCGCCTCGGCGAGGTCGATCTCGAGCACGCCGGCCTCGTCGGTGTCCGGGCCGGTCAGGGTGAGCAGGCGGCGCCCGCGCGGCATCCCGCGCGGCACCTTCACGTTCACGGTGCGCCACGACCGCGCCCCGCGCACGGCCTGGATCTGCACGCGCAGCCGCGCCGTCCGCCCGCGGCGGACCGTCTTCGGCCCGCGCGCCTTGAGCAGGTAGGCCTGCCGCAGGCCGCGGCGCATCGTGAGGTTGACCTCGACGCTCTCCATGTCGACGACGCCGAAGTCGTAGCCGTCGATGATCGAGATCGCCTCGATCAGGTCGGACACCATCGGCCCGCCCGCGCCCAGCTCGGCGCTCAGGCCGCCGAGCGCGGCGTCGCGCATCACGTAGCGGTTGCAGAACTTCAGCGAGAGCTCCTCGCCCGCCAGGCGGAACATCGCGCACATCTCCGCGCTCTGGCGCGCCGGGACCTCGCCGAGCGCCGTGGTCGCGGCCTGCGACGTCGCCGCCGCGCCGACCAGCGCCAGCGACGAGATGCCCGTCGGGTTGCCGAGCGCGGTCTCGTCGGCGACGTTGACGCGGATGACGCGCGCCCGCCCGGTGTCCCCGTCGGTGCCGATCACGCGCAGCGGGAAGTGGTCGGGCATCACGCCCATCCGGCCCGCGATGGCCGACAGCCCGTCGGCGCTGACGATCCCGACGTCGTGGCCGGGCACGGCGAGCTTGTACGTGCTCACGCCCTCGACGCCGACCGGGTTGTTGACGATCGTGTAGACGTAGGAGTCCTGGAGGAAGAGCGACCGGCGGCCCGCCGCGTCGAACGGGTGGCCGAACGCCCACACGCGATCGCCGTCGACGTAGGCGACCGTGCCGACCGCGCCCACCGCGAGGTCGCCGCTCGACAGGCTGGCCGCCATCGAAGAGCCGGGCTGGAGCGTCTGGGGCGCGAAGGCGTGCGCGCGCGGGCGCCCGGGCGCCGCGATGAGCATCCGCCCCTCGCGCGAAGCGAGGCGCGAGAAGAAGGATCCGACGCGCGGCGAGACGCCTGCGATGGTCAGCGGCGCGGCGAGCGACCTCGCGCGGCGCATGGTCCGCGGCTGCGGCTGGGCGCCGACGGGCGGGTCGACGGGCTGGCCGACCACGGCCTCCATCGGCGTGGCGAGCGCGACCTTGCCGCCGTACTCGCCGACGCTCTCCGAGACGGCGCCCGCGTAGGCCTCGCGGCCCTCCGGGTCACGGCAGATGACCGGGGAGCCGGAGAACCCGGGCCCGAGGCCGGTGCGGTCGACCGCCTCGCCCGAGACGCGGATGAGGATCCGCGGCGACTCCGCCGCCGGGTCGCCGGCGATGACGTCGAGGATCTCGACGTCGAACTGGGCGATGTCGGTCCCCTGGACGACGGAGAGGCCGCGGCACTGCATGCCCTTCTGGACCTGCGAGAGCGGCATGATCGGCTCGGCCGCCGCGGCGGTCGAGGTGAGGACGAGGGCCGCGAGGGCGGAGGTGACGGCGAGTCGCAAGGGGTGCACGCTATTCAATTGGTGACCTGCTCCGCACGGAACCGCAGGTGCTGCACGATCCGGTGCGAGTCGCAGATGGCCTCGCCGCCGAGCACGACGACCGGCACGTGCCCCTGGCCCGACAGGGCGCGGACCTCCTCGCGATCGCGCTGCCGCCGCGGGACCCGGACCTCGTCGAAGTCGATCTCGTGCCTGCGCAGCGACCGCGCGACGCGCCCGCAGGGGCACAGCCAGTTCGTCGGGGTGCGACAGCGGTAGAGGGTGGCCATCAGGGTGTCAACCGGTCGAGGACGGCATCGGTGCGCCGGACGGCGAGGCCGGCCAGGCGCAGGGCGAGCGGCTGGCCGGTCCCCGGCTTGGCGAGGCCGTGCGTCCCGCGCTCGCGGTACCACGCGATCGTGCTCTCCAGCGTGTCCTCGTGGTGCGACGGCTTCCAGCCCAGCTCGCGCTTGGCCTTCGTGCTGCGGTAGGTCCACCACTGCGACGCGGCGCGGACCTCGACCTGCGTGATCGGCGGCGACGCCGACGCCGCCTCGGCCGCCCGCGCGAACGCGAGCGCGGCGTGCACCGGCAGCTTCAGGGCCGGCGGCGCCACGCCCGAGAGCCGGCCGAGGTCGGCCAGCAGACGGTCGAGCGTGAAGTTGCGGTTGCCGAGGATGTACCGCTCCCCCGGCCGCCCGCGCTCCTCGGCCAGCAGGTGCCCGCGCGCGACGTCCTCGGCGTCGACGATGTTCAGCGCGCCGTCCACGTAGGCGGGGATCTGGCGGCGCAGGAAGCGCAGCACGAGCTCGGTCGACGAGCGGTAGAGGTCGCCCGCGCCGAAGACGTGCGCCGGGTTGACGATCACCACCGGCAGCCCGGCGGCGGCGAGGCGCAGCGCCGCGGCCTCCGCCTCGCGCTTGGAGTGCACGTAGGGGACGTCGAGATTGCCCGCGGGGAACGGCTGGCGCTCGTCGGCCGTCGACCCGCGCGGCGCGGGCCCGATCGCCGCCACCGACGACGTGTAGACCGCGCGCTCTACCCCCGCGCGCAGCGCCTCCTCGAGCACGAGGCGCGTGCCCTGGACGTTGACGCGGAAGAGCAGGTCGCGGCTCGCGCGCAGCGACGTCAGCCCGGCGATGTGGAACACGCGGTCGACGCCCTTCAGCGCCCTCCGGACGGCACGCCGGTCGAGCACGTCGCAGCTCGCCGTCTCGACGTCGAGGGCGGCCAGGTTGTCCATCCGCGAGCGGTCGCGGACCGTCACCCGCACGTGGTCGCCGCGCTCGACGAGCAGGCGTGTCACGTGGGAGCCGACGAGCCCCGTGGCGCCGGTGACGAGGACCGTGGGCAAGAGGCGGAGAGTGTAGGGTCCGACGGGGAGGGTCCATGTCACCTGTCGCCGTCGTGACCGACACGACGCAGTACCTGCCGGCCGACCTCGTCAGGCAGAACGATCTTCACCTCGTCTCGCTGTACGTGCGGTTCGGCGAGGACCTCGAGCGCGAGTCCGGAATGCCGGACTTCCAGGCGTTCTACGACCGCCTGCGCTCGGCCAAGGAGCTCCCGACGACGTCGCAGCCGTCGATCGGCGACTTCGTCGACGTCTTCGAGCCGCTGCTCGAGGGCGGCCACGACGTCGTCGCGGTCCACATCTCCGCGGGCATCTCGGGCACCTACGACAGCGCGCTCCAGGCCAAGGCGCAGCTCGAGGAGCAGGGCCACGGCGGCAGGATCGAGGTGCTCGACTCCGCCACCGGCTGCGGCGGGCTCGGCTTCATGGCGCTGGCGGCCGCCGCCCGCGCGCGCCGCGGCGGCGGGCTCACCGAGGTGGCCGCGCACGCGACCGCCGCGCGCGAGAAGCTGAAGGTCTGGTTCGCGGTCGACACGCTCGAGTACCTGCGCCGAGGCGGGCGGATCGGCGCCGCGCAGGCGTGGTTCGGCGGCGCGCTGAAGATCAAGCCGATCCTCTCGATCGAGTCCGAGATCACGCCGATCGAGCGCGTGCGGACCTCCGGCAAGGCCTTCGACCGCATGGTCGAGTACCTGCGCTCCCGCCACGCCGACGGCGCCGACGCGTGGATCGTCCAGCACATCCAGGCCCACGACCAGGCCGAGCGGCTGGTCGAGGCGGGGCGCGAGATCTTCGGCAGCGAGCCCGTCTGCGTGTCGGAGATCGGGCCGGTGATCGGCGCCCACGTCGGGCCGGGCCTGCTCGGCGTTGGGGGCATCCCCACG
>DASVRH010000157.1:0-17608 GCA_036388715.1 Solirubrobacteraceae bacterium
GAACGCGAGCACGCCGGACGCGAACACGAACTGCGGCACGGCGGCGGCGGGCGCGATCGACAAGGTCACGGCGACGCGGCTGGCGGGGAACGCGATCTTCGACAACTCGACGGGCATCTTCAGCCGCGGGTTGAACTCGACGGTCGACCTGGCCAACAACGACGTGGTCGGCAATGCCCAGGGGCTGCGGCGCATCGAGAGCGGGATCCTGCGGACGACGACGCCGCCGACGAACTACCTGCGCAACGGCGCGGACGACACGACGAACGCCACCAGCACGATCGGCTAGCGCCGAGACGAAGGGAAGCCCCGTGTTCCCCCTGACCCGCGTGCACCCGGCGGCGAGAGTCCTCGTCGCCGGGCTGGCTGCCGCGCTCCTCCTCGCCGCCGCGGCGCCCGCCTCGGCGGTCACCCGCAAGCAGGCGACGAGCCGCGCGCTCGCGGCGCTGGGCTCGAGCCAGGCCGACGGGCCCGTCGTCGTCTTCGCGCTGCCGAAGCCCGTCGCCGCGCGCTCGCGCGTGACGCAGGGCCGCGCCAGGCTCGTGCTCGTGGCGAGCCGCGAGCGCGCGCGGTTCTTCTACCAGGACGCCGCCCCGGGCCAGCCCTATCCGCACCCCGGTCGCGTCGCGCTCGTCGGCGTGAGGAGCGGCAAGGTCAGGGTCTCTCGGACCATCATGCTGGCGCCGCGCGTGAACGGGCGGCTGCCGGCGTTCCTGCGCAGCCGCGCGGCGTACGGCTCATCGCGGTATCGGGTGTTCGAGCTGTCCGGGAGCGCGGCCAGGCCGGCGCCGGACGGCGGCGGCGCGCGCGTCGGGAGCACCGCCCCCGCGACGCTGCGCGACGGCGACCCGCTCCAGCCGTTCAACGGCGAGAGCTATCCGCCGGTGGCGTTCGGGCAGGACCTCGTCGTCAAGCAGAACGTGTCCAAGCGGGTGACGCTGACGGGCAGCGACGCCAACGAGGACCCGCTCACCTTCCAGATCGTCACGCGGCCGCGGCGCGGCAAGCTGTCGGGCCAGCCGCCGAACCTCGTCTACACCCCCGTGGCGGACTACCTCGGGCCCGACCAGTTCACCTTCACCGCGCGCGACGACGAGAAGGACTCGGAGCCGGCCGTCGTCACGCTCAACGTGGTCCCGCTGGGCGAGCCGCCGAGCATCACGGCGTCGCCGGGCTGCACCTCCTACACCGAGCACGGGCGGCCGGTCCCGATCGACCGCGAGATGGTCGTCTCCGATCCCGACGACAAGCAGCTCGACCGCGCGACGGTCCGCATCGCGGACGGCTTCCAGGACGGCGACGACCTGCTCCTCAAGGATCAGAACGGGATCTCGAGCTCCTACGACGCGGGCACCGGCGTGCTGAGCCTGGTCGGCAGCGCGTCCGTCGACGCGTACCTGGCGGCGCTGCGCAGCGTCTCGTTCCGCAGCGACAGCAGCCGGTTGACGAAGACGAAGTACATCCAGTTCGTCGTCAACGACGCCGGCCTGGACTCCGTGCCCGCGACGAAGGCGATCTGCATCGCCGCGCTCAACGATCCGCCGATCGGCGAGAACGGCGAGGGCGGCCTGGTGTACGTCGAGAACGACGGGCCCGTCCCGGTGGACGGCAGCTTCGTCGTCGGCGACCCCGACTCGTCCAGCCTCTCGGGCGCGACGATCGAGTTCGTCCCGCACGTGTCCCAGCCCGTGGACGTGAACGGCGACCCCGTCGGGCCGCCCATCGTCACGCACACGTTCGCTCCTGCCGAGGACAGGCTCGCCTTCCGCGATCAGAGCGGGATCACGGGGGCGTACGACGACGTCGCCGGCGTGCTTCGGCTGAGCGGGTTGGCGTCGCTCGCCGCCTACGAGGCCGCGATCAGGTCGGTGACCTACGAGAACACGTCCGAGGATCCCTCCGACGCGACGCGCAGGCTCCAGTTCCAGGTCACGGACTCCAAGGGCGCGAGCTCCGTCCCCGTCCGGCGCGATGCGTTCATCACGGCGGTCAACGACGAGCCGAGGGTCATCGTCACCAAGGGCTGGACCTGGTACACGGGCAAGCCGACGCTGATCGACCCGGGCCTGACGGCGCTCGACGTCGACGACGACCTCGAGGCCGCCGTCGTGCGCATCGCGGACGGGTTCGTGTGGGGCGACATGCTCGAGTACACCGACGAGTTCGGCATCGGCGGCGACTACGACCGCGAGAAGGGCGTGTTGACCCTGAAGGGGCGGGCGCCGGCGTCCGTGTACGAGGCGGCGCTGCGGTCGATCGCCTACAGCTACGTGGACGGCGCGACGACGGGCGCGCGGGCGATCGAGTTCGTGACGTACGACGGCGAGCTCGAGTCGGCCCCCGCGACGAAGATCGTCGACCCGAGCACCCGGCCCGTCGTCGAGACGAGCGAGAAGCCGCTCGCCTATACGGTGGGCTCGGGGTTCGTGCCGATCGACGACGCGATCACGGTGCGCGATCCCGACTCGGAGCTCCTCGTGGGCGGCAGCGTGTCGATCGCACGCGGCTTCGTGGACTTCGAGGACGAGCTGCTCTTCAAGGACCAGAACGGCATCTTCGGCGAGTACGACGACGGCACCGGCGTCCTGTGGCTGAAGGGCGAGGCGACGGTCGCCGACTACGAGGCCGCGCTGCGCTCGGTGCTGTACGAGAACTCGTCGGAGAAGCCCTCGGAGGACGTGCGCACCGTGGTCTTCCAGGTCGACGACGGCTCGGAGTCCAGCGACGCGGTCAGCCGGGACATCGAGATCACGCCGCCGTAGCAGCGGCGTGTGATGCCGGAGGAGGGACTCGAACCCCCGACACGCGGGTCATGATCGCCCGCCCGGGTTCTCGGAGAATCCGCGAATTAGCTGGAAGAGTGGCCCGTTTCCGGCATCTTCGGCTCGCGACGAACCCTCCGCGTCGACTTACAGGAGCCTCGGGCACCTAGCGCGGCGTTTGTCGCGGGGTCCGGCTACCCGCCCGCCATTTGCTAGGTGGGTGAGGCCGTGGAACTGGATCTTCAGCCCGGCGTGGTTGAGCGTGGTCTTGGTGACGCGCGCCGGCTCGACGTAGAACCGGTTGCGATCGCCGCCGCTAAACGGGAGCCACGCGAGCCCGCACCGGTCGTGGCCGGTGCCCTCGCCAGCCCGAACGTGGTGCCGCTCCGGCGGCCGGAGGGCTAGCGGAAGCCCGGCGGCTGTCGTGCGGCCTCGCGTGCGGCCTGGACGTGCTCCATGCTGATCTGCTGGTCCAGGACGACCGCCTCGATCAAGCCCTCGATGTAGCCGACGAGCTTGCGGAGCTGAAGCGCCGCGGTCTTGGCCGCGTTCATCGCGTCGATGTGTGCCCGCGGCCCGTGCCCGAGCCGGACGTTCTCCATCGCGTCGAGCCGCGCGAACTGTGCGGGGAACTCGTCCGCCGACACGCCGAGTTCCGCGGACGCCTGCGCGACTGCATCGCGGAGGCTGTTGTAGCCGCCTACCAGCCCCTCGGCGCTGAACTGGTCGACGTTCGCGTCTGGGCTCGGCGCTGCTTGGGCGACCATCCCACGGAGGCGGAGCAGCCGGGGCAGAGGTTCGTTGAGGTCCATGGTGATGTACGTCCTGCTGATCGTGTTCTCGTTGTAGGTCGACCGAAAGGCATCCATCCGCCCGGGTCGAATAGGGTGGGCGCCGCCGGGTTGCAGCTCGGCGGCGCCCGGTGAAGTAGCGGCGGGGCCGCTACTTCTTCTTGGAGCGCGACTCGTTCACAGTCGTCCGCGGGTTCTTGCGAACCGTGGACTGCTTCACGAACCGACCCGTGATGGCGGAGCGGCCGGTCTTGCCGCCGCTGGACTTCTTGCCAGCCATGTGCCTGCCTCCTTCCTCGGGCGGTATGCCCGCGTGAGAACCGCCCAGTGCGGCACTCGGCTGGGTGGTATCAGCCGGGCCGGACGGTGTCGCGAAATGGGCAGACGGTCGTAGCCCGCCGGGAGGAAGCGCCCGCATCTTGAATCGGCGGGCGGACGGAACGCGCCCCGGGCCTAGTCGCGCCCCCGTTCGGCAGCACTGGAGACCCCGAGCAGGCGCTCCGGGGTCGGTTACGGGGTTCGGCCTCTCCTACGACGAGCGCCGCTGAACAACGAAACCGCAAGATAACCAGGGGTTTCGCTGATGCCGGAGGAGGGACTCGAACCCCCGACACGCGGATTATGATCGCCGTCCCTGAGAGCTGGTTGGCTTAGGTAGTGAGTGTGCCATCCGGTTCGGCGGAGGTACAGCAGTTCGGGCGCGTCGCTCGGGTACCAACTTGGTATCGCGCGCCGTCCTGCGCGGGGATGCGTCTCTCGGCACACAGGCAGTCCGGGACCCGTTAGGGGCTCGTCGGGGCTCACGTACAGCTGGGCGGAAGGTTCGGTGCGGTGGGCGAGATACCGTCTGCGCATGACGTACGACATCACCAATGGGATTGACGCGATCAGTCCTAGCGTCGTACAGATCAGCGTCGCGGCTGGCGGCGCCGTCCTCGGTACCGGATTCTTTGTGAACGACGACGGGCACGTCATCACCGCCCATCACGTCATCAAGGACCTCGGCGGGCGAGCGACCGTGGGGGTCGCGATCCCGAACTACGAGGACGAACATCAGAATCGCATTTCCGGCAGCTTCTCGCTATTCGATTTCGAAGTTGCGGAGACGGATGAGCAGCACGATCTGGCACTCCTGCGTCCGCCGACATCTAGTCATAACCCATTTAGGGAGCCACGGCCCGTCCTAGTGAGACTTGGCGACCGAAACATCGGCATAGAGCCCGGGATCGCCCGCCTGCACCTTGAGCGGCCACGCGACGGAATGGCGGTGGCGACGTCGGGATATCCGTTCGGCACACCAAATTTGATCACCAGCACCGGGTACATCGCGTCGGCCTGGGCTGTGGAGTTGGACGAAGTGCCCGATCCGCTCGGGCGCGGAACTAGGCTGCGTGGAGTGGCGGACAGCTACCTCGCCGATATGCACATCAATGGGGGAAACAGCGGCGGCCCGGTGTATCGCACGGCGGAAGGCGCGGTGATCGGTGTTTGCGTCGCGACAAGAGGCGCCGAATCCTGGCTCCCCGGCGGAGATCCCGCCATGACGCCGGATGGACCGGTCTTGCACAACTCCGGCATTGCGTCCGTTGTGCCGGCCGCCTACGTACGCGACCTGCTGGCGCACGCGGGAAGCACCTGGACTCCTGCCTAGGCCGCGCTCGGCCATCATTTGCGTGGCCAGGCGTGTGAGCCCGGTGACGCCGGCACCCCGGTCCATGTTCACGCGCCCGTGCGCGTAGACGGCCGGGGGATCTGACCCCTACGCGCTGGTCGCGCGACCAGGCTCCCGCCAGCCCTACGTCCTTCTCGGAACGTGCGGACGCGCGCCGCCCGCGGGGGCTGAAACATCCGAGAACTGGCCTACCGTCTTGAGCATGAGTTCAGAAGACCACTCCGAGCGGCCCTGGCTGCTCGACCTCGCGACACCGCAGCGCGGCGACGTAGAGGCCATCGACGGCGCCGCGTACGACGAGACGACGCAGATGACGCGCCTGCAGGAGCCGGACATGGCTCTCATCGACACGAACTACGCGGGCCACACGAAGAAGGCGGACCGCGAGGTCGGCGAAGACCAGAAGTAGTGAACGGTGGCGGCGTCCTCATCGTCACGAACGAGCGGGACGTCGACGCCGACCGCGTCGTGCGCGAGCTCGACCGGCGCGGCGTACACGTCGTCCGCCTGAACACCGAGCGGTTCCCCGCCTGGCGCGTAGAACTCCAGCCAGGCCAGCACTGGACCGTCGCGCGCGACGACCGGGAGCTCACCAGCGACAAGTGCGCCGGCGTGTGGTGGCGCCGCCCCGAGCCGGCGAACGCCCCGGACGGCGTGACCCCGGCGGAGTGGGAGGCCGCAAGGCGGCAGACGACCGCGCTCCTGCATGGTATGCAGCACGTGCCCGGCCCGACGTGGGTGTCGCCGCCGGTCGCCATTTGCGGCGCCGAGGACAAGGCCTTGCAGCTCGCCGTGGCCGCCGACATCGGTTTCAACGTGCCCGCGACGACTTGGACCAACGACCCGGCCGCCGCCGAGAGACAGCTCACCGCCCACGATGGCGGCGTTGTGAAGGCGACGGCGACGGCGTACTGGGAGGAGGACCAGACGTCCCACTTCGTGTTCGCCCACGCTGTCACGGCGGACGACCTCCCCCGGCCCGGTCGGCTTGCCGCCGCGCCGCTCGCCTTCCAGCAGCGCATCGCCCCCAAGCGCGACGTGCGGGTGACCGTGGTCGGCAGCGCAACCTACGCGGCCGTCACCGACGACGCATCAATGCACGAGCCCGACTGGCGCCTCGCCGACGACACGACCTGGGCGCCCTACGACCTGCCTGACGAGCTACGCGAGCGCTGCGTCCGGCTCGTCGAGCGGCTGGGCCTGCGGTTCGGGGGCATCGACCTCCTCGTCGACCACGACGGCCGCCACTGGTTCTGCGAGCTCAACCCCAACGGCGAGTGGGGCTGGCTGGAGAAGGCCGGACTGCGCATCGCCGACGCGCTGGCGGCGGAGCTCACCGCGTGAGCGCCAACGATCTCAGCAGGTGGCAGCGCTTCGTGCTGTCGAAACCAATGGGTTTCGTCCTGCCCACGGCGACGGGGCTCTACTTCAACCGCCATCGACTGAAGGGCGAGCTGAAGACCGCCGAGCTTCCGGCGAAGCCCTGGGCGCAGAACGAGGCCCACGAGTTACTGTCGCGAAGCGAGGACCGCCTCCGCAGCCTCGAAGCAAAGGGTCCTGGCCTCGCCACCGTTGCAGCGATCGTCGCCGCCGGTGTCGTTGCCGCCATCGTGGAAGGGGGCGGCGACTCCACCCTGCTCGGGAAGGTCCTGCTCGGCGTTGCCGCCTGGTATTCCATCTGGTCGCTGGTCATCCCCATCTACCTCGTCGGTCCGCAGGCGCGGGCGACCATTGACCTCAACCACCTCATCTCTGCCGCGGGCAAGGACGACCCGGAGCAGTACCTCGCCGAGCAAGCGCAGCAGGCAGCTCAGGGGAACGTCCGGCGCACCCAGCGCATCGCGAACCTCCAGAACGCCGCCCGCACCGAACTCAGCGCTGCCCTCCTCGCGCTCAGCGCCTGGCTCATGCTCGGTCCGGCGGTCGGGCTGCTGGAACGTGACGAGCCGGATCCAGATAGCCAACCGCACCCGCCGACGCAGACCCACACTCAGCCGCGGACGACCCCGCCGTCGGCGACCACGCCTCCTACATCGACCACGCCTAGACCGCGGACGACCCCGAAGCCGCGGCCACGACCGCGGATGACTCCCACCACGCCGAGTACCGGCGGCGCGCAGGCTCCGAGCGAGCCGCGCTGACTCCCGGCGAGCCGCAAGGGCCCTAGCTCTCGGACTCGGCCTCGCTGCTCTGCCTTAGCTTGGCCGCCCGGCGGGACTCCCTCCAACGGCGAGGGCGACGTATCGGGAACCAGACCTTGACTCGAAGCGGCTCGCGTACTCGATCCCACGTCCGGAATCGCCCCGGCGACCGAATGGCCACGAACGCCACACGTGCGAAATCCCGCGTGTGTTCCTCAGCTAGCTCATGCGACGAGAAGAGCTGCGTCCGAAGCTGATCGAGCGCGTCATCCCGCGCGCTGTCGCCTTGCGTTACGTCCTCCGGAAGCGCGTCAAGGAAGACAGGCGCGTCCCAGCGGAGCGCGGTGTCGAGCCGAAGCTGTGCCTCTCGCGCGCTGAGACCAGTCTTCGAATCCGGCCCGAAGAGAAGGTCGATCCGAGCCAGTTCCATGTGCGCCGCATCCGCTGCGGCGCGAGCGTCAGCAAACGGCTTGCGCGCCTCGCTTCGGTCGTCTGAATCTCGTGCTAGTAGCAGCAACGCATAAAGCCCGTGCTGCATGCTCGTCAGAAAGGCATCAGCCGCATCCAACATCTTTTCCCGTAGGTGCTGTCGCCGCTGCTGCCGGACGCTCAACACAGCGACAAGCAGGGCACCAGCCACTGCCGCGATAGGCGCAGCCCACGTCACGTCGAGAGCGGCCAACATCGGTCGGCGAGCCTACCGGCGGCGAACGAAACGACTTTGCCGCCTCCCCAGGACGTCCAGGGTGCCCCCGAAGCCAAACACGGGACCTCCCGCCGCAGAACGCGCCTTCGGCGATCGTGACGCGACCATCTTTTGTACCGCGCTTGCCGGACGTTGCCGTCAGGTCACGGCCGTAGTCTCCGAGTTCGTGCCGAAATGGGACGACGACATCTTCGATTTCGAGGACGAGCAGGACGACGACGGCACGCTCGACAAGGCGGCCGTCGACGCCATCCGTCGCGGTACGTCCGCCATCCCAGACATCGAGGCGGCCGAACGGCTTCTCGATCAGGTGTCGGCAGTCATGGTCAGCGTCTCTACGGGCGGCCCGCGCATCGACGTCGTAAAGGCGGAGTACCAGCGCGAGTACAAGGCCCTCGGTGCTGTCTTGAAGCGGCTCGGGATCAAGCACTCGAATCCGTACTCGGACCTCTGGCGGTGGTACGGCAAGTGGAGCGATGGGAGCCTGCCATCGTGGGCCTCACGCCGGGCGTTCATCGCGGACCTGTACGCGCCTGTGCGCGAGGCGTTGGCGGCCAAGGACGACACGGACCGTGACGTAGCGATGGGCGCGGACGACGGTCCTACGGGATGGGCAGACGTTGACGCGAAGCTCGGCACGCTGCGCCGGCGGGTCCGCGAGGCCGAGGAGCCCGACGATTTCAAGGCGGTAGGCCTCCAGTGCGTGTCCGTGCTGGAAGCACTCGGCCGCGCCGCGTTCGATCCCGACCGTCACCTTCCCTCCGGCGAGGACGTGCCCCATCCCAACGACGCGAAGGTCCGCATCCAGCACTTCACCAAGGCCGTCGCGTCGGGCAAGCGGTTCGACGACGTTCGGACACTCATGAACGGGGCGTGGCGGCTGGCGCAGGGCGTCAAGCACCGCGACGAGCCGAACCGCACGGACGCCGGGATTGCCGCCGATGCCGTATCCCTGCTCGTCGCCATCGTGAGGCGGATCTCGGACGAGGACGGTCAGCGGCGCGAGGCCACCGACGGCGACTTCTCGGTTCCGTTCTGATCGCGGAGTTGTAGGTCGGCGGCGATCGCGCTGGAGCGGGGTCCCTCATTGCACTGCGTTCCGGCGGCTCTCCACGCTTCAACGATCAGCGGCGACACGGTCCACACGGGTCTGATCGAAACGGCGGGGCGATCCTTGGAGCCGTGGGCGACCCAGGTTCCGACCCGCCCCTACGCCTGCACCTACCCCCGCAGCAGCTGCGGTGGTAGGCGGCCGCTCGGCCCCGTCCCCACCTAGCGGTCGGGAGGCCTCCGTGGGCTCGACCACCCGTCCACCCCGTGATGGGCGGTCGGGTGGTCGATCCCACTCCGGCACTTCGTGTGGGGACGGGGCCGAGCGGCCGAGAGATGTTGGTGGCAGACGGACCCAGGACCAACCGGATCAAGAGAACAACTGCGCCAGAGATATGGATGGAAGACAGAGAAGGAACCTCGGCAGGACTTCCGGCTCCTGTCATCCGGGAGCGGCACGGACGGAGCGAGGCGCAGCGCGACGGTGACGTGCTGCGGTTTATCGGGCGGTTCCGCTTCGTGACCGATGCGCTGCTGGCCGAGCGCTTCGGCGTCTCGCGTCAGCAGATGAACCTGCGGCTGCGGCGACTGGAGCAAGCGGGCCTCGTCCAGCGCAGCAGCGCGCCGACCGAGCCGCGCCTCACGATGCTCACCCGCAACGGCGCCCGCGCCGTCGACCTACGGCCTCACCGCGCCGCGCGCACCGATCAGCAGCGCAACCACGAGCTCGCGCTCGTCTGGCTCGTCATCCAGCTCGAGCGCGCAGGCGGCGCGCGCGTACGCACCGAGCGCGAGTGCCGCACGCTCGAGGCCGCGGACGCCGGCCGCTACAGCGTCACCGTCGCGCGGCCGGGCCGGCCGGAGGAGCGGCGGTGGCCGGACATCGTGCTCGAGACCGACGGCCGCCGCTCGGCGCTTGAGCTCGAGCTGTCGGCCAAGGGCACGACACGACTGCAGGCGATCGTCGACGCGTACACCGCGACGCCGTGGTTCGACGAGGTCGTCTTCCTGGCGCCGAACACGTCGATCGCGAAGCGGCTGGCGCGGGCGGTCGCCCACGCGCCGCAGCCGCTAGCGCTTCATACCACCGCGCCCGCGCGAAAAACAAAGCTCTGTGTCGTGCCATGGCCAGGGCTTGACGGTGAGGCGCAGTGGTCGCTCGTCGCCGTCATCGCGGACGACTGACGGCTCGGACGCCCGCATCGCCTACTGCTCGGCGAGGGGGTGAAGGTGCGCGCGTGGCGACTCGCATGCGGTCGGTGCAAGGGACGTGGTGCGTCCGTCGGCGCTGACGACCGAGGTACACCGGACTCTGGGCGGTTTCCGGCCTGCGGCCGGGGACCGGGTCCGAGCGGCTTGCGCAAAGCCGGACCGCTCCGCTTGCTGCGCCGTAGGGGTGTGACCAACGCGCAGCTCGACGAACGCCGGCAGCCGGTCCCGCTCGACGCGCCGCTGCTCACAGCGGACGACGTCGCCGCTCTCCTGGCCGTTCCGCGGTCCAGCGTCTACGAGTACGCGCGGCGGCTGCACGACCCGCTGCCGTCGCTCCGGATCGGCCGCCACCGCAGGTTCGATCGCGGGTCGGTCGAACGTTGGGTCGCCGGCCAGCGGTCTGGCTAGAGCTGCGGGTCCGGCACCGGGCGCGGATCCGGTGCGGGCGTCGTCGGCGCGAACGCGGCCGCGACGAGCTCCGCGTCGGCGCCGGACGGCGCGAAGTGCAGGTAGCGCATCGTCGTGTCGACATCCGCGTGACCCATCCACTCCTTGACCTTGAGAATCGACGCCGTCGCGATCACCTGCGTGCCGAACGTGTGGCGCAGGTCATGGAAGCGCAGGTCGCGCAGGCCCGCGCGAACGAGCGCCTTCTTGTAGCGGCGATACAGCGCGGAGGCGTCCAGGTAGCCGCCGGCCAGGCCGACGAATACCAGGTCGTCATCCCCCGTCCACGTCGGCCGTTGCCCGAGCCGCGCGAGCGCGGCGCTCACGTCGGGCGCCATCGGAACAGAGCGCATCTTCCCGGACTTGGGCGTCGACAGCGCGCCGTCGGTGTAGCTCGCGCGCACGCGCAGGTGCGAGCGCGTGAAGTCGACGTCGCGCCAGCGCAGCGCGACGAGCTCGCCCCGGCGCAGGCCGGTGAACGCCGCGGTGAGGAAGATCGCTGCGTCCTGCTCCGACTCGGCGGTGCGGACGAGGCACAGCACCTCCTCGGGACTGAACACCTCGATGTCGACGCGGCGGCGCTGGACCGGCTTCTCGAGGTCGGCGAACGGGTTGCGCGGCAGCCTCCAGGTGCGCCGCGCCCGCTCCATGACCCCGTAGAGGATCGTCGTGACCTTGACCTTGGTCCGATTGCTGAGCCTGCGCCCGTTGCCGAAGCCAGCGGCCCACGCCTCGCAGTGCTCGGGCGTGATGTCCTCGACTCGCATGCCGCCGAACCAGGGAGGAGGTGGGTGCGGATGGAGCCGCGGTAGTCGCGCAGCGTCGACGGCTTGCGGGCGCGCACGTCTTCGAGCCACCTCAGATACAAGGCGCAGGCGTCCTCGAAGGTCGCGCCGGTACGGACTAGCCCGGGCAGGGTGCCGCGACGGGCCTCGTCGAGCACGTCGCGCAGCCACGCCTCTGCGCTTCGGCGCGTGACCGTCCCGGCCGGCCCGATGCGCTTCTTGACCTGGCGGCCGTCGGGCAGGCGGTACTTCGCGTACCAGACGTCGCCTCGCTTCCCTTGGCGGAGGAAGACGTGGCCGGTCGGCTCGGCGAGGCGCGGCATACGCGTCGGAGGGCGCGACACGGACGATGGGACGGCGGCTGGGGAAAGCACCGCAGGCTCCTCTCGGAAGGCCCGGGACGGTGCTCATCATCCGCGAAAGCTCGGCACCAAGTTGGTACCAACTGTCCGCAATCACCTTGAGATGGCAGTGCCGGAGGAGGGACTCGAACCCCCGACACGCGGATTATGATTCCGCTGCTCTAACCGACTGAGCTACTCCGGCGGGGGAGCGGAGTGTAGCTGTGGTCGAGGTCATCTCTCTCCCCGAGTTGCGCCGTCACGTCGTCGCGTGGCAGGGCTTCGCGAGCCGCGCCAGGCGGGCGCGGGGCGGCGACGTGGAGGAGGCGATCCGGAGGCTCTCGTGCGTCCAGCTCGACTCGATCTCGACGGTCGAGCGGTCGCATCGGATCGTGCTCGGCTCGCGCGTCGGCGTGCATCCCGCGGAGGCGGTGTGGGACCTCGTCTCCTCTGGGCGGGTGATCGAGTACTGGGCCCACGAGGCGTGCCTGATCCCGGCCGAGGACCACCGGCTGTTCCGCTGGCGGATGCGCGCCGGCGGCCACTGGGGCGGCCACGGGCGGGCGCTGCGCGATCACCCCGACGTCGTCGAGCGCGTGCTGGCGCGGATCCGGGAGGAGGGGCCGCTCGCCAGCCGCGACTTCGAGGGCGCGGGGTCGGGCGGGATGTGGAACTGGAAGCCGGCGAAGTCGGTCCTCGACGCGCTGTGGGACCGCGGGGACCTCGCTATCGCGGGGCGCCGCAACGGGTTCCAGCGGCTCTACGACCTCGTCGAGCGGGTCATCCCCAAGGAGCACCTCGAGGCCGAGGAGCCCGGGGAGGACGAGCTGCTGCGCGAGCTGGCGGTGAGGGCGGTGGAGGCGAGGGGAGCGCTCACGTTGTCGGGCATCGTCGAGCACTACCGCCTTCCGGGCGGGCTGAAGCGAATCGCTCCGAGGGTGGCCGAGGTCGAGGAGGACGGTCGGCTGATGCGACTCCGAGTCGCCGACGGCGGGCCGGACGTCTTCGTGCCGGCGGGGGTCGACGTGGGTGGGAGGGGGGCTCAAGGCGTGCTGCTGAGCCCCTTCGACAACCTCCTCTGGGACCGCCCCTTCGCCGAGCGCCTCTTCGACTTCAAGCACGTGATGGAGATCTACAAGCCCGCCCCGCAGCGGGTCTACGGCTACTACGTCCTGCCCTTCCTCCGCGGCGACCGGCTCGTCGGCCGGGCCGACCTGAAGGTGGATCGGAAGGCGAGTGTCCTGAGGGTCCTCGCCTTCCACCCGGAGCCGGGCGTGCGGGACAGCGCGGCGCTGCGCGACGCGCTGTCCCGTGCCCTGGCCCGCCTGGCCGCGGTGGCGGGCGTCCGCGAGGTGGCTAACCCGACCTAGGCGAGCGCCGGCTGCGCCGCGCGGCCCTCGCGCAGGACGTGGGAGGCGACGGCCATCCAGAACGCGCCCGTGATCATCGCGCCGCCGATCACCGACAGGCCGATGGTCGTGATGAGCAGCGCGGGGACGGCGACGGCGACCGCGGCGGGGACGGCCCCGCTGCGGCGAAGCCGCACGCCGAGCACGATCGACGACACGAGCCAGGTCAGGATGCACACCGGGGCGACGGCGTTGAAGAACGACGGGTCGGCGCCGTTGAGCACGCTGATGACGCACATGACGCCGATGACGAGCTGCGGCACCATCGCGATCACGCCGACCCGCGGGCGGTCGGCCAGCGCGCCGAGCACGCGGTAGGCGGGGGCGGTGAGGAACAGGGCGAGGCCGAACCCGCCCGTGACGATGTACTCGGCCGTGGTGTCGAGCGTGTTGTGGCTGCCCTCGAACTCGTGCGTGGCCTGGATGGCCCCGAGGACGATGTAGGCGGCGCCGCCGAGCAGCGCGGCGAGGGTGGTGAGGTGGTGGCGAAGGGAGGTCATGGCGGGCAAGCTACGGTCGCCGATCCGGCCCGTCGTCGGCCGGGCTGATGATCCGCCTACGCCTCGGAGCGCGACCCGGCTACGACTCAGGTCGTAGGCCCCGCGCTCTACGCTCGCGCCCGACATGAAGCGCCCGTCCGCCCTCGACCTCGCCCTCGTCGCCGTCCTCGCGCTGTGGGCGCTGCTCGAGGCGATCCTGCTGAACGGCGAGGGCTCGGTCGCCCAGCGCGTGGCGTGGGCGCTCGCGTTCACCCTCCCGCTCCTCCAGCGCCGCAGCGCCCCGGTGACCGTCTGCCTGATCGTCGGCGCCGTCATCGCCGCCCGCGTCCTGCTGGCCGACGGCGACACGCAGGAGGAGGGCGCGATGCCCCTCCCGGTCATCCTCGTGGCGGCGTTCAGCGCCGCCGTCCACGCGCGCACGCGCGCGCTCGCCATCCTCGGCGGCGTCGCCGTCGGCGCCGCGATGGCCACCGCCGTCTTCACGACCTACTACGAGGGGACGGCGGAGCCGAGCGATGGCGCGATCCTCGGCTTCTTCCTCGCCGCGGCCTGGAGCGCCGGGTACTTCGTGCGCAGACGCGGGGAGCGCGGGGAGCTGGCCGCGCAGCAGGCCGTCCTCGAGGAGCGCGCCCGCATCGCCCGCGAGCTGCACGACATCATCGGCCACTCGGTGTCGGTCATCTCGCTGCAGGCCGGCGCCGCCGAGCAGCTCGTGCGCAAGGACCCCGACAAGGCCGAGACCCACCTCAAGGCGGTCCGCGAGACCGCCCACGAGGCGCTCGTCGAGATGCGCCGCCTCATGGGCGTCCTGAAGGAGGACGAGGCGAAGTACGCGCCCCAGCCGGGCCTCGGCATGCTCGACCAGCTCCTCGCCCAGTCGGGCATGGACGTCGATGTGCGCCGCGAGGGCGACCCGCACCCGCTCGCCCCCGGCGTCGACACGGCGGCGTACCGGATCGTCCAGGAGGCGCTGACGAACGCCCGCAAGCACGGCGCGGGGCAGAGCGCGTCGCTCCTCCTGCGCTGGGAGCCGGAGGCGGTGCAGCTCGAGGTGGTCAACGAGCGCCGCGAGACGGCGGGCCAGAACGGCGTCGGCCACGGCCTCGTCGGCATGCGCGAGCGCGTGCGCCTGTTCGGCGGGACGGTCGACGCCGGCCCGGACGGCGACGTCTTCCGCGTGAGGGCGCGGCTGCCGCTGTGATCCGCGTCCTCGTGGTCGACGACCAGGCGCTGGTCCGCAGCGGCCTCGCGGCGATCCTCGACGCCCAGGACGACATCGAGGTCGTGGGCGAGGCCGACGACGGCGACGTCGCGGTCGAGCAGGCGGCCGCGCTGCGCCCCGACGTCGTCGTCATGGACATCCGCATGCCGCGCATGGACGGCATCGAGGCGACGAAGCGCCTCCCGGACACCACGGTCCTGATCCTCACCACCTTCGACCTCGACGAGTACGTCTACGCCGCGCTGAAGGCGGGCGCGGCCGGCTTCGTCCTCAAGGACACGCCGCCCGACCGCCTCGCCGCCGCCGTCCGCGCCGTGGCGGCCGGAGACCAGCTCTTCGCCCCGCAGGTCACGCGCCGGCTGGTCGAGAGCTACGTCGCCAAGCCGCCGCCGCGCGAGGCCGACGACCTGCGGGAGCTCACGCCGCGCGAGCGCGAGGTCGTCCTGCACGTGGCCAAGGGCTTGTCGAACGTCGAGGTCGGCGAGCGGCTGTTCCTCAGCGAGGCGACGGTGAAGACGCACCTGACGTCGATCCTCCGCAAGCTCGGCCTCCGCGACCGGACCCAGCTCGTCGTGCTCGCCTACGAGCGCGGGCTCGTGACGCCGGGCGAGGGCTGATCGAGCAGCCGCCGGAGCTTCTTGGCCGAGATCCCGCCGCGCCGCGCGAGCCCCTGCGCGAACTGGCTGACGCGCAGCTCCTCGAGCTCCCAGCGCACGGCGGCGGCGCGGGGGTGGGCCTCGAGCTCGTGGATCGTCGTCATGCGGTCGAGGTCGGCGGCGAGCCCGGTGGGCGCGCGGTCCAGCCGGCGCGCCGCGGCGGCGAGGTAGCGCTCGAGGTCGGGCAGGCGGCCCGCGCCGGCGGCGGTGACGAACCCGGGCGGGAGCAGGCGGCGCAGCTGCGCGGCGACGTCGTCGACGACGGGGCGCAGGGGAGCGGCGGTGAGGGACTCGAGGTGCCGCGTGACCTCGCGCTCGGCGTCGAGGATCCGGACGACGGCCGCGACCACCGCGTCGGTGCGGTCGTGCAGCTCGCCGGCGACGTGCGTGCGCAGCGAGGCGAAGGACGGAGGGTCCCAGGGGAGGCCCACCTCGGCGACGAGCGAGTCCACCGCCGCCGCGACGCAGTCGGCGACGAGCGCGGCCGCGTCGCCGTGGCGCGCGAACTGCAGCGGAGGGCGCGGGGACGGGACGGGCACGTTGAGCAGCAGCAGCCGGCGCGTCCCGCGCGCCATCGCCGCCCGTTGCGCGGCCGGGGTGTCGAGCACCTTCACGCCGACCGTCGACCCCTCGTCGACGAGCGCCGGGTACGCGCGGACCGCCTGGCCGGTGCCCGGCAGCGCGACGACCTTGGGCAGCTCGCCGATTCCGTCCCACGACGTCAGCCCGCTGCGCTCGAGCCCGGAAGCGGCGCGAGACAGGTCCTCCCGGAGGCGGGGTCGCAGGCGCGCGCGGAGGTCGGAGAGCGAGTCGCCCTCGGCGAGCACGGCGCCGCGGTGGTCCTCGACGCGGAAGCGCATCCGCAGGTGCGGGGGCAGCTTCGACAGATCGAAGGCGTCGGCCGGCACGCGCACCCCGCGCACGGAGGACAGCGCGGCGGCGACGGCGTCGACGAAGCGACCGCGGCGGGGCCTCAGCAGGGGAAGCGCCGCCGCCGCGACCTCCGGCGCCGGCACGAGCTGACGCCGCAGCTCCTTCGGCAGCGACCGGATCAGCGCGACGATCAGCTCCTCGCGCAGCGCGGGCACGAGCCAGTCGAAGCCCTCGTCGCGCAGCGCCCCGAGCGCCCGCAGCGGCACGTGGACGGTCACGCCGTCGCGGTCGCTGCCCGGCTCGAAGCGGTAGCTCAGCCGCAGCACGAGATCGCCCTGCTTCCACGCGTCGGGTCGCCCTTCGAGCGAGGCGTCCTCGCGCAGCAGGAGCGAGCGCGGGTAGTCGAGCACCCCCTCGGGCTGGGAGCGCAACCAGCGGTCGAAGTGCGCGCCCGACACCACGTCCGCGGGGATCCGCTCGTCGAAGAACGCGGCCAGCGCGGCGTCCTCGACCAGGAGGTCGCGCCGCCGCGCGCGCTCCTCCAGCGCCTCCACCTCTTCCCGCGCGGCCGCGTTGCGCGCGAGGAAGCCGTGCGACGCCTCCCACTCGCCGGCGACGAGCGCGTGGCGGATGAAGATCTCGCGCGCGCCCGCGGGGTCCAGCCGCGCGAGCGGGACCGGCCGCGCCTCGACCACGGGCAGGCCGTAGAGCGTCGCGCGCTCGGTGACCACGGCGGCGGCCCGCTTCGCGTCCCACCGCGGGTCGGAGTGCGACCGCCGGAGCAGGTCGCCGGCGATCGGCTCGACCCAGCGCGGGTCCACCCGGGCGGCGACGCGGCCGAAGAGGCGCGACGTCTCGACCAGCTCCGCCACCATGACCCACGGGGGAGGCCTGCGGGCGAGCGAGGAGCCGGGCCAGAGGAAGAAGCGCGCGTCGCGGGCGCCGACGAACTCGCGCGGCGACGCCCCGCGCATCCCGAGGTGCGACAGCAGCCCGGCGAGGAGCGCGCGGTGGACGTCGTCCGGGGACGCGGGCGTCTGG
>DASVRH010000158.1:0-5314 GCA_036388715.1 Solirubrobacteraceae bacterium
GATCCAGCGCCAGGCCAGCCCGGTGCTGGAGACCGAGGGCCGGACGTGGGACGAGTTCCTCGCCTCGCGCAGCCGCAACTTCCGCGAGCAGGTGCGCCGGCGCGAGCGCAAGCTCGGGCGCGAGCACGACCTGCGCTTCCGCCTGTCCGACGACCCGGACGGCCTCGAGGCCGACATGCGCACGCTCTTCGCCCTGCACGACGCGCGCTGGTCGGGCACGACGCAGACGTTCGGCGGCCCGATGGCGGCGTTCCACCTCGACTTCGCCCGCGCCGCGCTGGAGCAGGGCTGGCTGCGCCTCTGGGTGCTGGAGCTCGACGGCGAGCCGGCGGCCGCGTGGTACGGCTTCCGCTACGCGGGGGTCGAGTGGTACTACCAGATGGGCCGCGACCCGCGGCGCGAGAAGCAGTCGGTCGGGTTCGTGCTGCTCTGCCACACGATGCGCGAGGCCTTCGACGCCGGCATGAGCGAGTACCGGCTGCTGCGCGGCAACGAGGAGTACAAGGACCGCTTCGCCACCTCCGACCCGGGGCTCGCGACGATCGCCCTGCCGCGCACGGCGCGGGCCCGCGCCGCCACCGCCGCCCGTGACATGGTGCGGCGCCTGCCGGAGGGCCCGCGGCGCCGGCTCCTCCGCCTGACCTGATGATCCGGACGCACATGCTGATCGACGACCTCAGCATCGGAGGGGCCGAGGTCCTGCTGGCCGAGCTGGCCACGGTCGCGCCCGCCGCGGGCATCGACATGACGGTGGGCTACCTCTCCAGCCGCTCGGGCACGCAGACGGTCGACCGGCTGCGCGAGCTGGGGGTCGAGCCCGAGGAGGTGGGCGTCTCGCGGCTGTCGCCGGGGGCGCTCGCGGGCGTGCGCCGCCAGCTCGCCCGCTTCCGGCCGGACCTCGTGCACACGCACCTGCTGGCCAGCGACCTGCTCGGCGTGCCCGCCGCGCGGTCGCTGCGCCTGCCGGTCGTCTCGACGCTGCACACGATGGTCTGGCAGGGCCAGGGCAGCGACGCGGTCAAGGAGAAGCTCGGGATCCGCCTGCGCCGGCACCTCGCGACGCGCGTCGTCGCGGTCTCGGACTTCGCGCGCGAGCGCTACCTGGCCGAGGGCCACGACCGGCCGGCGCACGTCACGGTCGTGCGCAACGGCGTCACCGGCGAGCGTGCGGGCGCCGAGGCGGGCGCGCGCGTGCGCCGGGAGCTCGGCCTGGCGCCGGAGGACCTCGTGCTCTCGCTGATCGCGACGCTGCGGCCCGAGAAGGCCCACGACGTCGCGATCGCCACGGTCGTGCGCCTGCGCGAGCGAGGGCTGCCGGCCCGGCTGATCGTCGTCGGCGACGGCCCGAGCCGCCACGACGTGCGTGCCGCGGCCGACGCGGCGGGGGACGGCGCGGTGATCCGCACCGGCTTCCGCGACGATGTGATGGCCGTGCTCGCCGCCACCGACGTGCTCCTCCACGCCCCGCGCTACGACGCCCTGCCGACGACGGTCATCGAGGCCGGCGCCGCCGGCGTGCCGTGCGTCGCCACCCGCGTCGGCGGGATTCCCGAGATCGTCGAGGACGGCGTGACGGGAACGCTCGTCGGCGCGCCGCCCGAGGCGGAGGCGCTGGCCGCCGCCCTGCAGCCGCTGCTCACCGACGCGGAGCTTCGCGCCCGGATGGGGTCGGCCGCCCGCGAGCGCTTCGAGCGTGAGTTCAGCGCGCCCGGCTGGGCCGCGCGCCTGCGCGCCCTCTACGAGGAGGTCGTCGCGTGAGCGAGCGCCTGCGCGTGGTGCACCTGATCGACCAGCTCAACCCCGGTGGGGCGGAGCGCTTCACGATGCACGTCGTCGCGCGCCTGGACCGCGATCGCTTCGACCGCACCATCTGCGCCACGCGCGCGACCGGCAGCTTCTGGCCCGGCGACACGCGCGCCGAGGCGCTCGCCGAGCTCGACCAGGCCGGCGTGCGCGTCCTCGAGCTCGGCCGCGAGGGGCGCTTCGACCTCGCGGCATGGCGGCCGCTGGTCCGGGTGCTGCGCCGCGAGCGCGTCCAGATCCTGCACGCGCACATGTTCGGCTCGAGCGTCTGGGGCGCGCTGCTCGCGCAGCTGGTCCGCGTCCCCGTCGTCGTCGTGCACGAGCACGGCACGCCGTTCGAGGTCGAGCGCGGCCGCCTGTTCCTCGAGCGCAACCTGCTCGGCCGCGCCGCCGACGCGTACGTCGCCGTGTCCGAGCACGACCAGCGCAAGATCGTCGATCGCGGCGTGCCGGCCGAGCGCACCTTCGTGCTCCCCAACGGCATCTCGACCCCCGTGGTCGACGAGACGAAGGACGTGCGCGCCGAGCTGGGCATCGCGGCCGACGCGCCCGTCGTCGGCGCCGTCGGCCTCCAGCGCCGCGAGAAGGCCTACGACGTCCTCCTGCGGGCCGCGGCGGTCGCGCGCGAGCGGATCCCGGCGCTGCGCGTGGTGCTCGTCGGCGACGGCGTCATGCGCAACGAGCTCGTCCGCCTGACCGGCGAGCTCGGGCTCGACGACGCGGTGGTCTTCGCGGGCGTCCGGGTCGACGTGCCGGAGGTCCTCCGCTCGTTCGACGTGGCGGTGAACTCGTCGCACAGCGAGGGCAGCCCGCTGTCGGTCATGGAGTACATGGAGGCCGGCCTGCCCGTGGTCGCCACCCGCGTGGGCGGCGTGCCCGGCATCGTGCGCGACGGCGTCGACGGCGTGCTCGTCCCGCCCAACGACCCGGCCGCCATGGGCGACGCGCTCGTGCAGGTGCTCTCCGACCGCGAGAAGGCCGAGGCGATGGGGCGCAGCGGCCGCGAGCGGCGGCGGGCGGAGTTCGACCTCGAGGTGAGCGCGCGCCGCCTCGGCGAGCTCTACGAGCGGCTCTGGGCCGAGCGCTGAGATGCTCGCGGCCACGCTCGCCGCGAGCATCCTGTTCACCTCGTGCATGCCGGGCCCCGCGTGCTGGCGGCCCTACGCGCAGGCCAGCCCGTTCAACCAGCCGCTGCCGGCGCAGCCCGCGCTCGCCCGCGGGTCCGAGCGGCTGATCGGCGGCCTGGTCGGCGACCCGCTCACCGTCGACCGGCCCGACCACGTCGTCGCCGCCGACGACGGCAGCCAGGGGGAGCCCGCGGTCTACTCGGGGCGCGACGACCCCGACCGGCGCGTGCACTGCACGGAGCCGTGGGGGCGCTGCGAGATCGAGGGCGCGCGCGTGAACATCCCCGACGGCGTCGTGCCCGAGGCCGGCACCGACCGCCATCTCGCCGTGATCGAGACGCACACCGGGCTCGAGTTCGACTTCTGGGGCCTGCACGCGATCGACGAGCGGCGCGTGGCGATCCGCTGGGGCGGCGCGGAGCGCGTGTGGACCGGGATGGGCAACACGTCGGCGGCGACGGCGTCGAGCTTCGCCGGGCTGGCCGGGCGGCTGCGGGCCGACGAGCTCGCCGCCGGCGAGATCCGGCACGCGCTGAACGTCGTCGTCCGCTGCACGAACGGCCACGCGATCTTCCCGGCCGAGAACGGCCACGGCGGCACGGCGTGCACGAAGGGGACGGTCGCGCTGCCGATGGGCGCCCGCCTCCAGCTCCAGGTCTCCGACGCGCAGCTGGCGGCGATCGATCCGTCGCGGCGCCCGGTCTACCGCGCGATGCGCGACTACGGGATGTTCGTCGGCGACACCGGCTCGGGCGGCCTGTTCTCGATCGAGACCGAGGCGGGGATGAGGCTGCCCGAGCTGGCCGCCGCCCAGGGCTGGGCGCGGACGATCGACGACGACGGGCGCTACCTGCCGTTCGACGGCGACGGGATCGACTGGCGCGCGCAGCTGCGCGTGATCCACCCGTGCGTCAGCGAGGGAAGCTGCTAGCGCGGCGCCGACGGGAGCGCCGCGCCGTCGAGCAGCGCGCGCGGCACGTCCGTCGTGAGCCATCGCCCGAGCGCGCCGAGGGCCGCGGCGGCGCTGAGGTCGGGCGGCCGCCACGTCGCGGAGTGGGAGTCGGAGGCGACGACGTGCACGAGCCGCTCCTTCAGCGCGCGGCGGGCCAGGCCGCCGCGGCGCGACCAGCGCGCCTCGAGCGACGACGCGGTGACCTGCACGAGCGCCCCGGCGTCGACGAGGCGGCGCAGGATGTCCGGGCGCCGCTGGATGTCGCGGCTGAGCTCGGGGTGCGCGAGCGTGACGCGGAAGCCGCGGGCCATGAGGTCCATGGCGACGGTCTCGAAGACTGAGGGCAGCGCGCCGTGCGGCGTCTCGAGCAGCAGGTCGGTGCCGTTGCCGCCCAGCGTGACCAGCCGCAGCTCGTCGTCGGTCATGTCCACCGCGCGGGTGATCGCCAGCTCCCCGCCGGGCACGACGCGCACGTCGATCCCGTGCGCGGCGAGCTCGGCGTCGATGGCCCGCGCCAGCGCGGCGATCTCGGCGGGCCGCACGCGCGGATGGTCCTCGCGGATGTGCGGCGTGGCGACGAGGACGCGGATGCCGTTGGCCTGCGCGACCTCGGCCATCGTGAGCGACCCCGCCAGGTCGCGGGGGCCGTCGTCGATCCCCGGGAGGATGTGCGTGTGGAGGTCGATCAACCGCCGTACTGCGTGAAGATCTCGTCCAGCACGTGCTCGCGGTCGCCGTCGCCGAAGGTCGCGCGCAGGTACTCGCGGACCTCCTCGCGCGAGCGGCCCGACAGCATCATGTCGAGCGCGACGAGCCGGACGGGGTCGGCCTCGGGACGGTCCGCCTGGGGCTCCTCGGCGGGCGCCTCCGCCGGGCTGTGGCGCCGCTCGGCGGCGGGCGCCGGCTCGGGCGGCTCGATGCCGAGCGTCTCGGACAGCTCGGCCCACTGACGGCGGACCTCGGAGGCCTGCGAGAGCAGCTCGTCGGCGAGGTTCGTCAGCTCGTCGAGCGCTTCAGGATCGGGGCCGTTCTGGTCCATCGCGCGGAGCGTACCGCCGCCCCCGGCTAGCGGCTGCCCGCGCGCTCGCCCAGGAGGCGGTCGCGCAGCTCCTCGGCGCGGCGCGCGACGTCGTCGGCCGCGGCCAGCCCGCGGCTGGCGCGCAGGCGGGCGCGGGCGATGACCTCGCCCTCGACCGGCGACAGGTCACCGGCGCGGACGCGCCGGCTCAGCTGCTCGCGCAGGCCGAGCAGGCGGCCCTCGAGGTCGGCCGAGCGCTGCGCGCCCTGCGCGACGATCTGCGTGACCTCGCGCAGGCGCTCCTCCAGCGCCTCGCGCTCGTGCTGCGCGCGCTCGCCGGTGGCGGCCTGCTCGCGCAGCGCCTCGATCTCGGAGCGCAGGCGGGTGGTCTCCGCGTCGCGCTCGTCGCGCTCG
>DASVRH010000159.1:0-2950 GCA_036388715.1 Solirubrobacteraceae bacterium
CTGACGTCGCAGACCTACGTGAAGCACATGCTCGAGATCACCGAGGACGGCGGCCTTCTGCTGCTCGAGACGGACAAGGCCGAGGCCCTCGCCGCGCTCTCCTAGCCGCGGCGGCTCCTGCGGCGCTTCTTCTTCGGCGGCAGCGGCCTGGTGACGGCGATCCCGCGCGTCTGCGCCGCCCCGCCGAGCGCGTCCTCGTTCGTCGCGGTCGCGGGCAGCGTGGCCCGGCCCTCGCGGCGCAGCGCGGCGAGCCGCGCCTTCGTCAGCCGGAAGCGCACCAGCCGCGTGTCGCCCGGCGCGACGTCGTAGCGCTTCGGGGCGCGCGCGCCCTCCATCGTCGCGAGGCCGCGGCAGCCGGGCTCGCCGGCCGGCCACTCGACGGGGCAGCGGATGCCGATCGAGATGTTCCCCGTCCGCCCCACGCGCGTGTGCGCGGGCAGCACCATCGGCGCGCGGGCGCGGCGCGGGCCGGCCGGGGGCAGCGGCTCGGACGCCGCGCCGGCCGAGTACTGGTCGGGCTCGGCCAGCGCGGTCTGGAAGCCGTGGTCCGTGTCCGGGTCGTCGGTCGTGCTCAGCGGCGCGTCGCCGGCGGGCACGATCTCCTGGTCGGTGACCGCGCCGAGGACGCGCTTGTAGAGCTCGTGCTCCCAGCTCTGGTCGCCGGTCGGGGCCAGCCCCGGGTCCTGGCCGGTGCGCACGACGACGAGACCCTGCGTCGGGAAGACGGTGACGAGCTGGCCGAACAGGCCGCTGAAGCGGTAGAGGTCGACGGGCAGGTCGGGCATGTCCCGGTTGGGGTCGACCGGCCGGTCCTGGAGCGTCGGGCCGACGCACGGCGCGCCGGCGTTCAACCAGATCAGCCAGCCGTAGCACCCGTTGGTCGGGCTCGGCTCGATCGCGCGCCGCATGAACTCCTCGCTCAGCAGCCGCTGCCCCCGCCACACGCCGCCGCGGCGCATCAGCTCGCCGAGCCGGCCGAAGTCGTCGGGGCGCATGTTCACGCCGTAGAACCCGGCGACGTGGCCGGCGCGGTCGCGCTGCCAGTTCCACGTCCCGCGCTCGATCTGCAGGTGGTCCATGAGGTCGCGCTGGGCGAACTCGCCGAAGTCGCGGCCCACGGCGCGCCCGACCGCCTCGGCGAGCAGGCTGACCGGGCTCTGGGCGTACTCGAACCACGTGCCGGGCGGATGGACGATGTCGAGCGTCAGCGCGTCGCGCACGCGGTCGGGCATCGAGAAGACGTTGTAGTCGCGAAAGCCGTTCCAGCGCAGGCCCGAGGTCATCGTCAGCAGGTCGCGCAGGACGATCTTGCCGTGCCCCTCGTCGGCCTCCGGGACGAGCGAGCCGACGGGGTCCTCCGGGTTGACGTAGCCGAGCTGCATCGCCCGGCCGAAGACGAGCGCGGTGACCGACTTGGCCAGCGACCAGCTCTCGTAGGTCGACGTGCGGTTCCGCGACGCGAGCCGGTCCTCGCCGACGAGGCAGCCGTGGCGGTACACGCGCACCGCGAAGCCGGCCTGCGAGGTGCCGTAGTCCATGGCGTCCTGGAGCTTCGCGGCGTCCATCCCCGCCTCGGCGGGCGTCGCGCGCTCCCAGTCGGCGCCCGGCTCGGGGCACTGCTTCGCGGCGTGGGCAGCCGAAGGCGAGCCCAGCGCGATGCAGGCAGCGACGCACGCCACGACCCTTCCCCAGCTCACAGCGGCGGAGGTACCCGCCGCGCCCGCCTACGACACCGGGATCTGCGCCTTCGGGCTCTGCACGTCCTTCTGGTAGCCGACGAGCCCGACGGTGGCCTTGTCGGGCGGCGCCTGGCTCTGGTCGGTGATGTAGGTGCCGGTGATGACCGTCCCCGCGGGGACCGTCGTGTCGGGGGCCTCGCCCTCGGCGTTGCGCGGGAAGTCGCAGGTGAAGTCCTGGACCGACGAGGACGGGGGCTGGTCGCACCGCATCCCGGTGCCCGGCGGGTGCGTGGCCTCAGGTGGGCAGCTGTCGTACCACGAGGCGTAGACCGAGGCCGGGCAGTAGACGAGCCCGACGTCGCTGAGCGTGTAGCCGGTCACGGGCTCGTTGAACGAGATGGAGTACGTGAAGCGGCGCGGGTCGTCGGTCTTCGAGACGGAGCCCTCGCCGCGCAGGGTCGACGACGTCACGGGGCCGGGAGGCGGCGGCTCCTCCTCGCAGTTCGCCGTCCGGCACTCCTCCGGGTTCGGACCGGTCGGGCCGCCTCCGCCCGAGCCCTCTCCCCCGCCCTCGCTGGAGGCGCCGCCGTCGAAGGCGCCGACGAACGCGCTCTGGCGCGGGAACGTCCGGCACCCGATGAACGACGCGTACTTGGCCGTGTCCGCGGCGCTGAACCCGGGCAGTGCGTCGCCGGCGAGCAGCTTCGCGTAGGCGAAGCTCGCGGGCAGCGCGGCGCAGTACGGCGGCCGGCTGCTCTTCTTCGCGACCACGTTCGCCACCACGCGGCGCTTTTTGACGCGCCCCTTCGGCAGCCGGACGGTCACGGTGGCGTCGCCGGCCGAGCCGCTCGCGCGGCGCACGACGACGACGCTGACGAGCCCCTTGCGGGCGCCGCCGACGACGGTCAGGCCGTCGCCGAGCAGGCGGCGGTTGGCGATCCGGAGGGGCTTCCGCTTGCCCTTGAAGGCGACGTGGGCGACCGAGATGTCCCCGGCCTTCGGGACGGGGACCTTCAGGACCGGGGCGGCGGCGGCCGTCGAGGGGACGGCCAGGAGGGCGAGCAGCAGCGCGGCTGCGACGAGGTGGTGACGCACCGCACCACTCTAAAACGGTCTGTCAAGCGGCGAGGATGACGACCACGATCGCCAGCACGAACATGGCCGCGAAGAACAGGCCGACGATCAGCGGCTGGCGCCGCCACGCCTCCGGCTTGGCCTGGTCGCGGGTGTGACGGCCCTCGGGGGGCTCGCCGACCCAGTCGTCGTCGTCA
>DASVRH010000160.1:0-1679 GCA_036388715.1 Solirubrobacteraceae bacterium
CGACTTCGCCGATGTACGCGAGGAGCTTGGCGAGGCGCGCAACGGCCGCCTCGGGAACGCGCGCGGGACTGGCGGCTTGCATCGACGGCAATGACCTGTTCGCAATGTGTTCTAGGGTCGGACCTGGGACGGGGCCCGTCAAGTCGCTATCGTGCAACCCGCGCGCCGCCCGCTCGTTTGGTCCGCACCATGCCTCTTTTCGATCACGCCACCGCGCTTGCCGTCCGCTTCCGCTTGAACGAGGTCGGGCCGCTGCTGTCGTTCCTCGCCCTGAGCCTCGGATCCTGGGGCTTCGTCGCGCTCGCCGGCGAGGTCCGCGAGGGCGACACCGCGGCCCTCGACCGCACGATCCTCCTCAGCCTACGCACGGCGGGCGACCGCTCGGATCCGATCGGGCCAGCATGGCTCGAAGAGGCCGCGCGGGACATCACGGCGCTTGGCGGCCACACGGTGCTGACGATCGTCACAGTGACCGTGCTTGTCTACCTGATGCTGACGCGCCGACGCGCCGCCGCCGCGGTCGTGTTGGTCGCCGTCGGCGGCGGGATGCTGCTCAGCACCGGGTTGAAGCTCGGATTCGAGCGGCCGCGGCCGGATCTCGTCCCCCACGGCACTCGGGTGTATACGGCGAGCTTCCCGAGTGGGCACTCCATGCTGTCCGCGGTAACCTACCTGACCCTCGGCGCCCTCCTCGCCCGCGTCGAGCGAGCCTGGCGGGTCCGCATCTTCCTCGTCGCGGTTGCCGTCGTGTTGACGCTCATCGTCGGCGTGAGCCGCGTCTATCTCGGCGTGCACTGGCCGACCGACGTGCTCGCGGGCTGGTGCGGCGGCGCGGCGTGGGCGTCGCTGTGCTGGTTCGTGGCGCTTCAGCTCCAGCGCAAGGGTCAGGTCGAGGCGCCCGGCGACGGCGCGCCGGGCGGCATCGTCACGACGCCGCAGTGATGCGGCGCGGCTCCGTGCGGGGTGCCGTTTGGGCCGCCCCCTGATCGATATCCCGCCGGCGATCACCGATGGCCGAGCGGGCCGAGTCGATGGCGAGCATGAGCGCGGTGACGATCCGAGTCGGGGTGGTGCGCTGGCGCGCATAGCGCAGCGACGTCGCGACGAGGCCGTCGATCTCGCGCGTGAGCTCGTCGAGGTGTGCGACGGCCTCGGAGGTCCGAGCCTCGTGCAGGATGTCGGCGAGGCGCTCCAGGACCTCGTCGACGAGCTCGCGGCGGCGGCGCCTGAACAGCTGGGCGACCCACGCCAGCGCCGAGCTGAGACCGCCCGCCGCGAATACCGCGAGCCACAGCCAGTCGCCATAGCGGTCCATGAAGGTCAGCTGCTCGCGGTTGAAATAATCGACCGCGCCCGGGTGGTTCGGCAGCGGCGCGCTCGTCGCGTTTTCGTTCTCGGGCGCCTTCATCAGATGGATGGCCGCGGTGGCCCGCGCGATGCGCGAGCGCAGCTGGAACAGGTATTCCGTCACCTTGGAGATGGGGCCGCGGTCGAGGCCCGAGCGCGCCATCAGCCGGTATGAGACCGCATCGTCTTGACCTCTTCCTTCGGGATCTGCGGCCGGCCGATCAGGGCGCCCGGAGGAATGGTCGCGGGAGTAAGCGCAGGATTCCTGAGCCCAAACGCTTCTGACTCGGCGACCGGGACGATGCGGACCTTGTCGTTCGACGCGCGCGCAA
>DASVRH010000161.1:0-3100 GCA_036388715.1 Solirubrobacteraceae bacterium
GTCGAGCGCGTTGGCGACGAGCCAGAACGCGCCGACCGCCTCGGCGGCGGAGACGTCCTCGCGGGAGTCGCCGACGGCGATCGTGTGCTCCGGCGAGTAGCCGCGCACGCGCATGTGGCGCGCGACGGCGCGGCCCTTCGACACGCCCTTCGGGACGAGGTGGTAGGCGCGCAGGCCCGGGCGGTCGATGCCGCCGTTGTCGACGAGCCGGACGTCCTCGTGGCCGTGCTCGGCGAGCAGCGCGTTGGCGTCGCGGGCGTCGATGGCGCCGCGGAAGAGGTGCGAGACCTCGCGATCGACGTGCCAGGGCGCGTGGTACTCGATCTCGAGGCGATCCAGCAGCAGTTCCGGTGCACCGCTGCGCTGTATCTGCTCGAAGATCGTGGGACCTTCGTCGGGCATGAACGGCTCCGTCAACCACTCCTCGTCCGGCCCGTCGACCACGCAGCTGCCCGACTCGAAGATGTACGCGCGGCCGCCCAGCAGCCGGGCCCCCTCGGCGACCTGCGCGCGCCGCCGCCCGGACATGACGACGATCTCCACGTCGGCCCGGTGGCAGGCCTCGATGGCGCGCGGGCCGAGCAGGCTGGGTCTCCCCTCGCCGTCGTGGAAGAGGCTCGCGCCCGCACCGAGCAGGGTGTTGTCGAGGTCGACGTACATCGCGCGCAGCGGCGGCATGGACGGCGCCTACGATGGCATGGATGCCCCGCCCCTCCGCGTCAGCGCCCGGGATCGCCGTCGAGCAGGAGCCGTGGTCGGCGCTCCTCGACGCCGGCCGCGCCGACGAGCGCCTGGTCCGCGAGGCGCAGGAGTTCGAGCGCCAGCCCGTCCTGGGCGACATCCCGCCGCTCCATCCCAGGCTCGTCGAGGCGCTGGGGACGATGGGGGTCGAGTCGCTGTACTCCCACCAGGTCGAGGCCGTCCACGCGGCGATGGAGGGCGACTTCATCGTCACCACCGGCACGGCGTCGGGGAAGTCGATGTGCTTCAACCTCCCGACGCTCTCGCACCTGCTCCAGGAGCCGAGCGCGCGGGCGCTGTACCTCTACCCGACGAAGGCGCTCGCGCAGGACCAGGCGCGCGCGCTGCACTCCTTCGGCCTGCACAGGCAGATCCGGCCGGCGATCTACGACGGCGACACGCCGCGCGAGGAGCGCTCGGCGATCCGGCGGCGGGCGAACGTCGTCCTCACCAACCCGGACATGCTCCACGTCGGGATCCTCCCCAACCACCGCGCGTGGTCGGAGTTCCTGCATCGCCTCGACGTCGTCGTGGTCGACGAGGCGCACGTCTACCGCGGGGTGTTCGGGTCGCACGTCGGCAACGTCCTGCGGCGGCTGCGGCGGATGGCGCCCGACGCGCGCTTCTTCATGGCCAGCGCCACGATCGCCAACCCGGTCGAGCTGGCCGAGCGGCTGACCGGGATCGAGGGGTTCGCGCACGTGGAGCGCGACGGGTCGCCGCGCGCGCGCCGTCGCATCGCGGTGTGGAACCCGCCGCTCGTCGACGAGGAGATCGGCGCGCGGCGCAGCGCGCTGGCCGAGGCGGCGGACATCCTCAGCGACCTGATCCGCGGCGGCGCGCGGACGATCTGCTTCATCAAGTCGCGCAAGGCCGTCGAGCTGACGACGAAGCTCGTGCAGGACAAGCTCGGGCCGTCGCTCGGGGCGCGGATCGCGCCGTACCGCGCGGGCTACACGCCGCAGCAGCGCCGCGACATCGAGGCGCGGCTCGTCAGCGGCGAGCTGCTCGCCGTCATCACCACCGACGCGCTCGAGCTCGGGATCGACATCGGCGCGCTGGACGCCGCGGTCGTCGTCACCTTCCCGGGCACGGTCGCCTCCCTGAAGCAGATGTGGGGGCGGGCGGGGCGGCGCGGGCGCGGGCTGGCGGTCTACGTCGCGGGTGAGGACGCGCTCGACCAGTTCCTCTGCCGCGAGCCCGACCAGCTGCTCGAGCGGCCGGTCGAGGCGGCGATCCTCGACTACGAGAGCGAGCAGATCCACCTCGCGCACCTGCTGTGCGCGGCGCACGAGGCGCCGCTGAGCGCGACCGACGCGGACGCGCTCGGCCCGCGCTGGAAGCTCCACGCCGAGGCGCTCGAGGCGCGCGGCGAGCTGCGCCGGCTGCGCGAGAAGTTCGTCCTCGCCTCGCCCGAGGACTACCCGGCCGCGCGCGTCTCGCTGCGCTCCGCCTCGCCCGACTCGTTCGCCGTCGTCGACGTCTCCTCCGGCGAGCTGCTCGGCACGGTCGAGACCGCGCGCGCCTTCTCCACCGTCCACGACGGCGCGGTCTACCTCCACCTCGGGCGGCCCTACGACGTCGTCGAGCTCGACCTCGAGACGCAGCGCGCGCTCGTCAAGCCGTTCGACGGCGACTGGTACACGCAGCCGAAGAAGGAGACCGACACGTGGATCGAGCAGCTGCTCGACCAGCGGACGGTGCTCGGGTGCAAGCTGTCCTTCGGGCGCGTGAGCGTGGCCGAGACGGTCATGGCGTACCAGCGGAAGCGGCTCCCGGACCACGAGATCATCGACCTCCAGGCGCTCGACCTCCCGACGACGGAGTTCACGACCCAGGCCCTCTGGTACGAGCTGCCGGCGGAGATCACCGACGTCGACTTCCCCCGCGAGTTGCTGCTCGGCGCGCTGCACGCCGCCGAGCACGCGCAGATCGCCGTGCTGCCGCTGCTGGCGATGTGCGACCGGTGGGACATCGGCGGCCTCTCCACCAACGCCCACCAGCAGACCGGCGGGCCGACGATCTTCATCTACGACGGGCACCCCGGCGGGGTCGGGATCACGCGCCAGGCGTTCATGCGCTTCGACGAGCTGGTGACCGACGCGGCCAAGCTTATCCGCGACTGCCCGTGCGAGAGCGGCTGTCCCTCCTGCGTGCAGTCGCCCAAGTGCGGCAACCTCAACGAGCCGCTGTCCAAGGCGGGCTCGCTCGAGCTGATGGGGCGGATGCTGGGGGCCGGGAGCGCGTAGCGGCGCGGCGCGGCGCGGCGTAGGGTCAGGCCATGACCGTCCTGCGCAGCGTCCGCGTCGCCGCGATCCAGGCGACACCCGAGATCCTCGACGCCGAGGGCACCGTCGCC
>DASVRH010000162.1:0-25278 GCA_036388715.1 Solirubrobacteraceae bacterium
CGGAAGATCACGTCGGACACCGAGGCGGGCGGGCGCAAGGTCCGGGCGTCGCCGGAGGACCCGCAGTACCTCGTGCGCAGCGAGAAGGGCGGGGGCGAGGCGGTCCACAGGCCGTCGGCGCTGCGGCGCCGCTGAGGCACCGGCTCGGGGGCCGCCCCCGCCCCGCCGATCAGTCGTCGCGCAGGAGCGTCATCTTCTGGAGGGCCTGGGCGATCTCGGGCGTCGCGCGGAACTTGAAGTGCTCGAACCCATCCGGGAACTCGTCCATCGAATGGTCCTCCTCGGGTTCGGCGTGCTCGCGGCTCGGCTTCGCGCGGAACCGAAAGTGCTCGAACCCCTCGGGGAACTCATCCATCGAATGCTCCTCGACATGCTCCTCGCCGGCTTCGGCGTGCGCATCCTCAGGCACGTCGTCGTCCGGCCCCGGGAAGTCGCCGAAATGCATCCAAATCTCCTCCTAGGTCGACAGCGGTATTGATAGATCAACGTTAGCTGAATGATCTGATTTGTGCATCCTCGATGGTGAAAGCGTCTGTTTCGACCTTCGCCGCGGCTCTGGAAGGGGTCTGTCCCCCTGCTGGAAGGGGTCTGTCCCCCTCGCGGTCTGTCCCCTGGCTTGCAGGGGTCTGTCCCCCCGGGGGTCTGTCCCCCTGGGGCGGAATCGGGGGCCCGCGGGCCTCTCGTCCCCATGGCGCGAAAGCCGCGGAACGACGTCGAGCCGGGGATCCACCACGTCTTCGCCCGCGGGAACAACCGTGAGCGAATCTTCTTCCGCAACCCCGACCACCGCGACTATCTCCGCCTGCTCGCCGAGGCGATCGCGCGCCAGAGGTGGCGGTGCCTCAGCTACTGCCTCATGCCGAATCACGTCCACCTCCTCATCGAGACCACCACGCCCAACCTCGGGCCCGGGATGCAGTGGCTACACGGCTCCTACGCCAGCCGCACCAACCGGCGCCACGACCGCTGCGGCCACCTCTTCCAAGGACGCTTCGGCTCGGTCCGGATCGAGGACGATCCTCAGCTCTGGACGACGATCGCCTACATCGCCCGCAATCCCGTCGAGGCAGGCCTGTGCCGGTCGTCCACCGACTGGGCGTGGAGCAGCCATGGCGCGCTGAACGGCGACCGGGACCCGGGTTGCGTGGACGTCGCGCGACTGTTCTCGTTCCTCGAAGCCGGCGGCGGCGACCCGCGACGTCGCTATGTCGAGCTCACCACGAGCGAGGAGCCCCCGGACCCGGTGGGCTCAGACGCGACCCCCTCAAACGGCGAGCGACTTGCGGATCCGCTCGGCCACCGCGGCGGCGTCGGCGTCGCTCGCGTACTTCGTCCGCGGCCAGAAGAACCCGCGCAGCCCATCCTTGCGGTTCCGCGGCACGACGTGGACGTGCAGGTGCGGGACGGACTGACTCACGATGTTGTTCGTCGCCGTGAAGACCCCAGCCGCGCCGGTCGCCGCCCGGACCGCGACGGCGAGGTCCCGGGTCCGCAGCGCGAGCGGCCCGGCGAGGGGCTCGGGCAGGTCCCACAGGGTCTCGTGATGCTCGCGGGGCACGAGCAGGACGTGCCCCGGGAAGAGCGGGCGGATGTCCAGGAACGCGACGAAGTCCGCGTCCTCGAGGACGACATGGGCCGGCGCGTCACCGGCGATGATCCGGCAGAACAGGCAGCCCGCGGCCGCGCTCAAAGCGCGCGGCGGCCGGCCAGCGCGCGGCCGAGGGTGACCTCGTCCGCGTACTCGAGATCGCCGCCGACGGGAAGGCCGCTGGCCAACCGCGTCACGGTCACGGACGGCGCGCGCTCGCGGAGGCCGTCGGCGATGAAGAGCGCCGTCGCCTCGCCCGTCGTCGTCGGGTTGGTGGCGACCACGACCTCCCGCACGGACGAGTCCAATGCCGTCACGCGACCGTACAGCTCGGTGATCTTCAGGTCCTCTGGGTCGACGCCGTCGATCGGGGAGAGGGCGCCGCCGAGCACGTGATAGCGCCCGCTGAACTCGTGCGTGCGCTCGATCGAGATGACGTCGTTGGGCTCCTCGACCACGCAGATGGTGGCGGGGTCGCGCCGCTCGTCCTGGCAGATCCGGCAGCGCGGCTCGTCGGCGAGGTTGAAGCAGACCTCGCACAGGCGGATGCGCTCCTTGACCTCGCGGATCGCGTCGGCGAGGGCGTTGGCCTCCTCCGGCGACGTGCGCAGGATGTGGAAGGCGAGCCGCTGCGCGGTGCGCTGGCCGATGCCGGGAAGCTTGCCGAGCTCGGAGACGAGCCGCTGGACGGGAGGAGCCTGCACGCGCCTACCGCTTCTTCTGCGCTCGCCGGGCCGCGCGGTTCCCGCCGGCACCGCCCCCCGGCAGCCCGCCGGGTCCGGGACCGAGGGCGCCACCACCGCCGCCGCCCCCGCCTCCGAGCGCCCCGCCGAGCCCCAGCGAGTCGAGTGCGCTCATTGGATCGAAGTCGGCCATCCCGCCGCTGCCCTGGAGCTTCTGCGCAGCGAGCTCCTCGGCCTGCGACATCGCCTGGTTGACGGCGGCGAGGACGAGGTCCTGGAGCATCTCGACGTCCTCGGGGTCGACGGCGTCGGGGTCGATCGTCAGCTCCTGGATGCGCAGGTCGCCGGAGACGACGACCTTCACCATCCCGCCGCCGGCCGAAGCCGAGACGCGCTCCTTCTTGAGGGCCTCCTGCGCCTCCTGCTGGGCGGCCATCATCTCCTGGGCCTGCTGGAGCATCTTCTGGAGGTTCGGTGGCTGGGGCATCGTCTTAGGCCGGCTCCTCGGTGGTGTCGTCGGGCACGATCTCCTCCGCCTCGAATTCTGCCTTGAAGCGGTCGACCAGCTGCTCCTCGGTCAGGCCGGGCGCGCTCGGGGCGCAGTCCTCCTCGGCCTCGCGGAGCTCGTAGGCGATCCGGAGCGGGCTACCGGTCAGCGACGTGATCGCCTCGGCCACGAGCTGGCGGTTCGCCGCGTCCTCCGCCTTGCGGCACAGGAACGACTTGTCGGGCGTGAAGGCGATGACGAGCTGGTCGTCGCGGAGGTCGCACGGGCGCGCGTCGGCGAGGACGGCCGCGAGGAGGCCGTTCTGCCCGCGGACCGTGTCGAGGACAGCGGGCCAGACGTCGCGGACTGCGGCGAGGGTCGCGCCGGCGGGTTGGGCGTGGCCGTTGCCGTTGGACGCGGGAGGTGGGGACAGACCCCGCTCCGGCGTCGGGGACAGACCCTCCCCCGGTGGGGACAGACCCCCGGTGGACGGGGACAGACCCCCGCCGGAGGGGGACAGACCCCCGCCGGAGGGGGACAGACCCCCCTCGGCGGGCGGGGACAGACCCCGGCGGGGCTCCGCGGCGGGTGGGGACAGACCCTCGCGGGGCGCGGGGGCGGCGGGAGGAGGTGCCGGCGCGGCGGCCCGCGGCGGAGGCGAGGGCGCCGACGGCGGGGTGGCGGCGGGCGGCGGGGCGGCGGCGGGCGGTGGAGTCGGCCCCGGCCCCGGCGCGGGCGCCGCTCCCCCCGCCAGAGCCGCCTCGAGCCGATCGATCCGCGACAAGAGCGCCTTCGTCGAAGCATCCACCCGCGGCGACGCCGCCTTGACGAGCGCGAGCTCGAGCTGGGTCCGGGCCTCCGCCCCCTCCTTGATCGCCCCCCGCGCCGACGCGATCAGCTCGAGCAGCCGCACGACGTCGCCCCGCGGCACCCGCGCCGCCTGCTCGGCCAGACGCGCGTCGTGGTCGGGCGTCATCGCCAGCTCAGCGGGGACAGACCCCAGCACGGAGACGATCATCAGATCGCGCGCGTGCGCTTCCAGATCACGCAGGAAGGCCGACGCGTCCCGCCCCGACTCGCTCAGCCGCGAAGCACAGAGCAGCGCCGCCCGCGGGTCCGCGGCGGCAACCGCGTCCAAGGAGTCGAACAGCAGGTCCGCATCCGCGACGCCCAGCACCGCGAGCACGTCCTCCAGGGCGATCGACCGCCCCGAGTAGGTGACGAGCTGCTCCAACGTCCCGAGCGCGTCGCGGAACGACCCCGTCGCGTGCCGGGCGACCAAGGCCAGAGCATCCGGCGGGATCGCGATCGACTCCTTCTCCGCCACGCGCATCAACACCCGCCCGATCTGCTCCACCGTCGGCCGCGTGAAGTCGAAGCGGTGGCAGCGATCCGCGACCGTCGGCAGGATCTTCCCCGCCTCCGTCGTCGCGAGCACGAAGACGGTGTTCGGCGGCGGCTCCTCCAACGTCTTCAAGAACGCGTTCCACGCCTGCGGCGTGAGCATGTGCGCCTCGTCGAGGATGTAGACCTTGTGCTTGCCCGAGACCGGCGCGTAGCCGACCCGCTCGCGCAGGTCGCGGACGTCGTCGACCGAGTTGTTCGAGGCGGCGTCCATCTCCACGACGTCGAGCGAGGACGCGTTCGCGATCGCCCGGCACGAGTCGCAGGTCCCGTCGGGCTCCACGGTCGGCCCGTGGTCGCAGTTCAGGCACGCGGCGAGGATCTTCGCCATCGACGTCTTGCCCGTCCCCCGCGAGCCGACGAACAGGTAGGCGTGGTGGACCTTCCCCTGCTCGACCGCGTTGCGCAGGGTCCGGACGACATGCTCCTGGCCGACGACGTCCGCGAACGAGCGCGGGCGGTGGCGGCGGTACAGCGAGGGGGCGGCGGACACGAGCACCTGAGTCTAGGCACCCGGCCCGCCGCCCCCCGGCAGGCGAACCCGCTAAGAGCGGGCAGTGCTCAGGTCAGAGGATGCGGCCCGGATCGAACGGCTCGGTCCCGTTCTGGAGCGAGACGCCGTCGAACGCGGTCTGGGCCTTCATGTACGCGATCGCCCGCGACACGTCCGACACGCCGTTGGACGCCGGCAGCGGCGCGGCGGCCAGCGTGCTCAGCACGCCGAACGCCCGGCCCGACGCGTCGACGAAGGCGCTGCCCGAGTCGCCGGGGATCCCGGGCGTGGCCGTGTAGACGTCGTAGTGCCAGCCGTTGCCGATCTGCTGCACGTTCGTCCCGCGCTTCGGCTTGAGCTGCTGGATCCCGAACCGCAGCGACGAGTTGCCGTACGAGAAGACGTCGTCGAGCTGGGGGACAGACCCCGTCACGCCGGTGGGCCCGCCCCAGAACGGGATCGTCGGGTTGACCGCGTCGGCCCCGACGTTGTCGAGCCGCACCAGGGCGAAGTCGTTGTAGCGGCACGTGCTGTCGTCGCCGTCGCCGACGCCCTGCATCGTGAGCCACGAGTTGTAGACCATGGTCCCGCGCACGGGGAACTCGCCGGGGTTGCGGTGGTCCTCGATCTCGACGGACGTCCCGAGCGGCATCGACGCCGCGAGGCAGCCGTTCGTCTCGTTCGCCGCGCCGGTCGACGAGCAGTGCGCCGCCTGGCCGAGGTACGTCGTGGCGCCGTCGGAGAAGACGAAGTTCGCCGTGCACTGGTTCGAGCCGCCGGTGATCGTCTGAACGCCGGGGCGGACGGTGGCGTCGTCGGCGGGCGCCCACGCGCTCGCGGGCGCGGCGACGACGAGCAGGGCCACGAGGGCCGCGAGTACGCATTTCGGAGTCATGCGATCGAGGATGGGCGGTGCGGCCGGATCTCGCATGAGTGGTCACCACTCGACCTGGGTACTCGGTCGCCCGTGAAACACGCCGCCATCGCCTACGCCCTGCTCGTCATCGTCATCGGACTGCTTGTCACGGCGGTGATGACGCGCGAGACGGACACCGAGAAGCAGGAGGCCAAGGCGGAGCAGGAGGCCGAGGCGAAGGAGCCGAAGACGCCGCCCGCGGAGATCGCGCCGGCCGAGGAGATCGCCAACCGCGTCGCCGCGATTCGCGACACCGAGTTCGACAACGCCTCGCCCAAGGTGCTGGTCGTCCCGCCGGAGGAGCTGACGAAGAAGCTCACCGAGCTGGACGCTGAGCCGCCGCAGGACAAGAACCTCGTTGCCGCCGGCGCCATCCTCCTCGCCCAGGCGGGCGCCCTGCCGCCCGACCAGGCCGAGCAGCTCGTGAACCGCCGGTACGGCGGGACCGGCACGCTCGCCGCCTACCTGCCCAAGGAGAACGCGATCCTGGTCGACGAGGAGCTCGCGGAGAGCGACCCGGAGATCGCGGAGGCCGCCGCGGCGGGCGAGATGTCTCGCGCCCTCGACAGCGTCGGGCCGCAGGCGCCGCGCGTCCCGCCGCTGTTCCACGACGACGAGGCCGCGCGGGTGACGATCTTCGGGGGCGTCGCGGGCTTCGTCGAGCGCGAGTACGCGGCCGAGCACCTCGAGGGCGAGGTCGACGCCGAGGCCGCGCGCGACAGCCGCCTGGACCCCGAGACGCCGCCCGCGCTCGAGACGCTCTCGCACTTCCCGACGACCGTGGGCACGGCGTTCGTCCGCGGCGCGCACAAGGCCGGTGGGTGGGACGCGGTCGACGAGCTCCTCGGCGAGACGCCGACCACCACGCAGGAGCTGCTGAAGGCGAACGCCGCGGAGGCCGTTCCCGCCCCGCGCTTCGCGGTGAAGAGCGAGCTCGGCAAGCCGTGGAAGCGGCTCGCCAGCGCCGACGTGGGCCGGCTCGACACCGTCGCGCTCCTGCGAGCGGGCCTCTCCGAGCGCAACGCGGTCAAGCTGTCGGACGGCTACCGCTCCGCCCGCTTCGAGACGTGGATCAAGGGCAAGCCGCAGCAGGGCTGCGCGCCGCCCTGCGCCAAGAAGAGCGTCACCGTCGTGGTCCACCGGTGGGGCGACGCGGCCGACGCCGACACCTTCAACAAGGCCATGCGCGACTCGCTGATCAGCGGCGACGCGGGGGCCACCCCCGACGGCGGCCGCGGCTTCGAGATCGGGACGGGCGGCGGCGCGCTCGTGCGGGCGGGCCGGTTCACGGCGCTCGTCTTCGCGCCGGACGCGCAGACGGCGGGCGCGATCGCCCAGAAGGCGCTCGAGGCGTAGCCGCTACTCGTAGACGACGAGGTCCGGCGGCGGGCGGAGGTCGAGGACCGCTCCCGGCGTCATCAGGTTCACGTCCTCCTTGTAGAAGAGCTTGAACCCGTCGTGGAAGCGCACGGCCTCGGACGTGAACTCGCGGTACTTCGAGATCTTGTTGGGTCTGTCCCCGAAGCCGTCGACGTTCATCGTGATCGCGAGCCCGGGCCGCGGCTTCACGCGCTCCTTGTCCACGATCATGTCCTTCGTGAACTGGTGGACGACGAAGAGCTTCTCGGGCAGCCGCTCCTCGCGCACGACGTTCGCCAGCCACGCGCTCACCGCGTTGACCTGCTCGGACGTCGCCGAGCCGATCTCCGTCCCCGGCTTCACCCCGGGCGTCTGCCACTCGGGATCGAGCGCCAGGCCGACGTCGGGCTCGCGCAGCCAGCGCTCGAGCTCGCGCGCCTCGACGAGGAAGTCCGAATGGCCCGGCTGGATGTCCAGCACCAGCAGCGCCTTCGCGCGGCGCGCCGCCGCGAGGTAGCGATCGATCACGGCGGGGTCCTGGCGCGTGCGCCACATCCCGTCGTCGCCCGGCGCGTTGGCCGCGATCACCGCGATCAGCTCCATCGCCGGCAAGACCGGCCGCGAGGGGCGTGCGTACTGGCGCGCGGTCCGCTCGAGCTTCGCCGCCGCCGACCGCGGCGACCCGATCCCCAACACCCCCAGCTCCGCGTGCTGCGGCGCCCCGTAGAAGGCGACCACCCGCCGGTCGGGGAAGATCCGCCGCCCGCCGCGCGGCAGCTCGAGGGGTCTGTCCCCCTCCCCCGCGCGGGGTCTGTCCCCCTCCCCGGCGCGGGGTCTGTCCCCACCCCCGGAGGCCAGGAGCCAGAGCAGCACGACGACGCCGAGCAGGACCGCGAGCGCGGTCGCCTGCCGGCGCCGGTACACGCTCCGTGACTCGCGCAAAGCGCGACGGAGGCTAGAGCGGACCGTGCACCCTCCGTCGAAGCAAGGTCGTCGGGCGCTGAAACCGTTCGCGACTCCGGCCCGGGATCTCCCGCTGCGCCTGCCGACGATCGCTTAAGGCTGCTTCCTTCCGGACCTGACCTGGTTCACGGGCCGACATCGCGCGGGACCCGAGCCATCGACGCCGCTCACGGCACCGCTGACCCCGCGGCCTCACCCCTCGAGAGGGAATTCAGCCCCGCTAGAGCGGATTGCGGGTGCAGGGCACCGCTACCTCCCCGCCTAGCACGGTCCATGACGCAGCGTAGTGGGTAACGCAGCGGCATGGACATCGCACTCTTCGCACTGCGCCTCGTGGTCGGCCTCTTCTTCGCCGGCCACGGCGCCCAGAAGCTCTTCGGCGCGTTCGGCGGGCACGGCCTCGCCGGCACCGCGGGCTTCTTCGACCAGATCGGGATGAAGCCCGGTCGCCGCAACGCGATCGCCGCGGGCGCCGCGGAGTTCGCGGGCGGCCTGCTGCTCGTGCTCGGCCTCGCCACGCCGCTCGCCGCGGCCATGATCATCGGGGTGATGGTCGTCGCCATCGCGACGGTCCACGCCAACAAGGGCCCGTGGGTCACCGACGGCGGGTGGGAGTACAACCTCGTGCTCATCGCCGTCGCGTTCGCGCTGGCCGGCGCGAGCCCGGGCGAGATCTCGCTCGACGACGCCTTCGGCTGGATGCCCGACATCACCGGCACCGGCTGGGCGTTCGCCGCGCTGGCCGCCGGCGTGCTCGGCGGCCTCGGAGCGCTCGCGACCTCGCGGGCCACCGCCGCGCGCGAGGAGCGCGCCACCGGGACGCCCGCCACGGAGCGCACCGGCCGCTTCACCCGCGAGCCGGAGCCCGCCGCCGCAGACCAGGCTCAGGCGGAGCGCCCCGGCGTCCCCGCCGACCCGCGCTAGCGCCCGACCCCGTACGACCGCAGGACCGAGGGCCCCGCTCCGGCGGGGCCCTCGTCCGTTCCAGGTCGCCGTGCGCTCGCCCGGCGCTTTCCCACGGGCGTCGCGCGACGGGGTAGGTCAACACCGCGCACAAGCGCGCCGTTCGCCGCCTCGCCTCCGATTGGGGCCTCCTCGGCTACGCGGCGAGAACCCGCCGCAAGCTCATCGTCACCCCCCGCCTCCTGCTCCTGCGGCGGTGACGGCGCGCGAGAAGCCCACCGCGGGCTGAGGTCTCGGGCGGAGCCGACCGGCGCTAGAGTTCCGCCTCCATCTGAGGGCGCGTAGCTCAGTGGGAGAGCGCTCGCTTCACACGCGAGAGGTCGCAGGTTCGAAACCCGCCGCGCCCACTCCAGGGACATCCGGCGCTCGCCTGAGCGCGGTCCTACTTCCCGACGAACGCGGATTCGCCAGTGATGGCGAGCCCGACGATCAGCGAGTTGATCTCCCGCGTGCCCTCGTAGGAGTAGATGGCTTCGGAGTCGGCGACGAAGCGGGCGACGTCGTACTCGAGCAGGATGCCGTTGCCGGCCAGCAGCTCCCGCGCCCAGCCCGTCGTCTCGCGCATGCGCGCGGTGCAGAACGCCTTGGCGAGCGAGGCGTGCTGGACACCGGCCTGTCCGGCCTCGGCGAGCTGCGCGAGGCGCAACGCCATGCACTGCGACGAGACGACGTTCCCGAGCATCCGCGCCAGGAGATCCTGGACGAGCTGGAACTTGGCGATCGGCCGACCGAACTGCTCGCGCTCGGTCGCGTACCGCAGGGCCAGCTCGTAGGCGCCGCGGGCACAGCCGACGGCTTCCCAGGCAACGGCGATCCGCGACTGGGTCAGCACCCCGGCGGTGTCCATGAACGTGTTCGCGTTCTGGAGCCGCATCGTCTCGGGCACCTCGACGTCGGTCAGCGTGATGTCGGCGTTCTGCACGGCGCGCAGGGCGATCTTGTGCTCCATCTTCGTAGGGACGAAGCCGGGCGTGTCCTTCTCGACCAGGAAGCCCTTGACCTGGTCGTCGGCCTCGTCGCGCGCCCAGATCACGACGACGTCGGCAAACGTCGCATTGCCGATCCAGCGCTTCGCGCCGTTGAGGACCCAGGTGTCGCCGTCGCGGCGGGCGGTGGTCTTCATCCCGCGGGCCACGCCGGACCCGACCTCGGGCTCCGTCAGGCCGAACGCGCCGATCGCCTCGAAGCTCGCCATCCGCGGCAGCCACGCTTCCTTCTGCTCCTCCGAGCCGCAGTGATGGATGGAGCCCATCGCCAGGTGGTTGTGGACCCCGATGCCGGTGGCGACTGAGCAGTCGACGGCGGCTAGCTCCATCGCGACGAAGCCGTCGACGAGCACGCCACGCCCTGCGCAGCCGTACCCGTCGAGCGCCATGCCGCCCAGGCCGAGCTCGGCGACGCGCGGCCAGACGACGTCGTGCGGGAACTCCTCACGCGACCAGAAGTCGTTGATGATCGGCGCGACCTCCTCGCGCATGAAGCCGCGGACGTCGCTCAGCAGCCTGCGGTCGTCGTCGGGAAGGACCGACTCCAGCGCGTAGAAGTCACTGTTGGCGGCCAGCTCGGTCGTGCTCATCGCGTTCCTCTCTCGAGCCGAAGGGCAGTTGCTAACCCGCTGCCGCCATCGGCAGCGCGCGCCGCGCGCGGGGACGCGTGAGCCACGTCCGGATCTGCTCGTACACGGCGGGGTGGTTGAGGAGGTCGAAGTGCGTCCGGCCCGCGAGCTCGTGGCCGTTGTCGACCTCGAACGGGATGCGCCGGCCCCTTCCGTTCCCGCGGCCGGAAGCGCTGGGCATCCGCACGAGGAGGTCGCCGAGCGCAGAGCCGAGCGGCCCCGGGCTCAGCGTTGCGCCGATGAAGTAGTAGTTCGCGTCCGGGAGGAACGGAGTCTCGACGCAGCGGTCACGCAGGAACTCGTCGGGGTCGCAGTCGCACCAGTCCTCCTCGGCGCACGAGCCGTAGCGGAGATCCTTGATCCCGACGCTGCGGGCGTTGAGGAACGTCGCGAGGGCGCGGGTCTCCGGCAGCCGCGCGAGGGCGTAGGACAAGGCGTTCGTGCCCTTCTCGAGATCGGCTCCGAGGTGAGGGCTGCCGAGGCAGAAGACGTGGCGCACCGAGTCGGTCCATCGGAGCCCGTCGACCTCGCCGTAGTGGCAGGCGCTGCGCGCGACGAGGCCGCCCATCGAGTGGCCGATGAGGACGATCTCCTCGACACCGGTCGCCCATGACGCCACGACGTCGTCCAGCAGCCGCGCCAGCGCACGGCCGTTGTCGGAGATGTGCAGCCCTGTGTTGTAGCGAACGTAGAGCGGCGTGAAACTGAGCTCGTCCTGCAGGCGCCGCCCGTACGTCGGGCGCCCGGCGCGGCCGCGCAGCGGGAAGAGCCGCCAGCACTGCTCGTCGCCACACAACCCGTGGACGAAGACGACGATCCGCGACGTGGCGTCGGGGTAGGCGGCGGCGAGCCCCTCCCCGGTCGGCGGCACATCGGCGCCGCGGCGGCGCAGCCCGAGCTCGGTGGCGAGCTCGCTGCCGCGACCGGCGATGTGGTCGCCGTACATGCCGCTGAGCGCGCCCACGGCGAACGACCCGTGCGGCGTCGACCGCAGCGCGACGCCGTCGGCCGGCGCGCGTGTCGCGACGAGCCCGGCGCCTCCGCGTGCCGCCGCCCGCAGGGACCCACGCACGCCCGAGTACACACGGCGCGAGACCGCGTCGTGGGTGATCCGCACGGGTGCGGCGAAGGGGCCGAGGATGCCGAACGGGCGTCCGGCGATGCCCTCGTGCATGGTCTTGACGAGCGTCCCGCCCGCGGCGAGCGCCTCGCCCGCCAGGTCGCCGATCGACGCGATGTCCGTCTTGCGCACGCCCACGCTCCCTGCAACAGATCGCTAGAAGTGTTGCAGCCTACAGCTCGCGCCGGCCACCGCAACACCTTGTCGGTGGTGTTGCGCCACCCGGGCGCGTGCGATGCTCTGCCGGTGACCGCGAGCGCACGGCCGACGTCAGCCGACGCCCTGCGCCTGGGGCGCCGGAGCTTCCTCTCCGGCGAGCGGATCGACATGAGCGCGCTCGCCGACCAGCTCGGCGTGAACCGCGTCACCCTCTACCGCTGGTACGGCTCGCGCGACAAGTTCCTCGTGGAGCTGATCTGGTCGCTGGCCCGGGACACGCTCGACATCGCCGAGCGCCAGACACGCGCCCGCGGCGGCAAGCGCATCGTCAACGTCGTCTCGCGCTTTCTCGACGACGTCATCACGAACCCCGGCATGCAGCGCTGGCTGGCCGATGAGGGCGAGCACGCGATGCGCCTGCTGACCCGGCACGAGACGGACTTCCAACCGCGGCTGATCGCAGCGATCGAGGCCCTGCTGGAGGCCGAGGCCGCCGCGGGCCGGCTCGACCTGCCGGTCGACCTGCACGAGCTGGCGTACGTCATCGTCCGGCTCATCGAGTCCTACACGTACCTCGACCTCATCACGGGCGAGCGGCCCGACGCGAGTCGTGCCGAGCCCATCCTGCGGATGCTCGTCCGGCTCGACTGAGCGCGACGCGCTACAAATGATGGATGGTGTTGCATGAGCCGATGACGGTCCGCGGGGCCGTGCTGCGCGAGATGGGGCTGCCGCGCCCCTACGCGGAATCCCGCCCGCTGGAGATCGTCGAGCTGCGCCTGGATCCGCCGGGTCCCGGCGAGGTGCTCCTGCGGGTGCGCGCCGCCGGCCTCTGCCATTCCGACCTCTCCGTCATCAACGGCTCGCGCCCGCGGGTGATGCCGATGGTCCTCGGGCACGAGGCCTCCGGCGAGGTGGTGGCATGCGGGGACGGCGTGACGAGCGTCGTCCCCGGCGATCGTGCGGTCCTCACGTTCGTGCCCGCCTGCGGCGGCTGCGGCCCGTGCCGCGCGGAGCGGGCGGCGCTCTGCGAGCCCGGCGCCGCGGCCAACACGGCGGGCACGCTGCTCGCCGGCGGGCGCCGCTGGCGCGACACGGCGGGCCTCGAGCTGCACCATCACCTCGGGATCTCGGCGTTCGCCGACCACGTCGTCGTCTCCGAGCGCTCCGTCGTGCCGGTCCCGCGGGACCTGCCGTTCGACGTCGCGGCGCTGTTCGGCTGCGCGGTCCTGACCGGCGTCGGCGCCGCCGTGAACGCGGCCGGTCTTCGCGGCGGGGAGACGGTCGCGGTGTTCGGCCTGGGCGGCGTCGGGCTCGCGGCGGTGCTCGGCGCAAGGATGGCCGGCGCGCGCGAGATCATCGGCGTCGACCTCGTCGCCGACAAGCTCTCGCTCGCGGGCGAGCTGGGGGCGGCGGCGACTGTCGATGCCGCCGCCGAGGACCCGGTGGCTGCGGTGCGCGCGCTGACGGGAGGGGGCGTCGACGTCGCCATCGAGACGGCGGGGCACGTGGCGGTGCTCGCCCAGGCCTACGGCGCGACGCGACGCGGCGGAACCACGGTGACGGTCGGGCTGCCCGACCCGAGCCGGATGCTTTCCATCCCGGCGGTCAGCTTGGTCGCGGAGGAGCGCACGCTCCGCGGCTCCTACCTCGGCTCCGGCGTCCCCTCGCGCGACATCCCGCGATTCGTCGACGACCACCTCGCGGGGCGGCTCCCGGTCGAGCGGCTGCTGACCCACCGCCTCGGACTCGACGAGATCAACGAAGGCTTCGACCGGCTGTCCATCGGCGAAGGGGTCCGGCAGGCGGTCGTCCTCTGAGGCTCGCCGGCGCTCCCGACGAGGCCGGCCGCGAGTCCCACATGGCACCGCGCCGCGCCGCAACCGCGACCGCGTCGGACCGGCATCCGTACCGTTGGCGGCGAGATCCGCTGGCTGATCCTCATTCTGGCCGTCTGCCTCGCGCTGCCGGTCGCGGCCCACGCCGCCTTTCCGGGCAACGACCCGAGCGAGAGCCCGCGGCTGAACGCGCCGAGCGACCCGGAGTTCGACCCCTGCGAGGCCGACAACGAGGGCGGGCCGACCTGCGGCAGCTACGCCGAGGAGGAGTTCCGCGCGTTCGGCTTCAGCCCGGACTCCGCCAACGAGGTCCCCGCGCTCGGGCCGCACTACCTCACGGGCACCCGGTACGTGAACTGCGACCAGCTCGACGAACAGGGTCGCGAGGCGAACATCAAGGCCGAGGGCGTCGAGGGCAACCCGGCCGGCGAGGCGGCTGCGGAGTGCCTGCAGATCGCGGGCGTCCGCGCCGACACGGCGTGGAAGTACTCGACCGGCGATCCGGAGACCGCCGTCGCCATCCTCGACACCGGGATCCGCTGGCAGTCCGAGGACCTCGTCAACAAGGTGCGCCTGAACAAGGGCGAGCTCCCGATGCCCGCGGGCGCGACCGCATACGACGCGAACGGCGACGGCGTCTTCAACGTGCAGGACTACGCCGGCGACGCGCAGGTCCTCAACACCGCGGGCGACGACGAGGCCGACGCGATCCTCGACGCCTCCGACCTCATCGCGACGTTCAGCGACGAGAACGACGACGACGAGAACGGCTACCTCAACGACATCGCCGGCTGGGACTTCTTCGACGACGACAACGACCCGTTCGACGCCTCGAGCTGCTGCTCGGCCAACGGCCACGGCACGGGCCGCGCCAGCGAGGCGGTCGCGGAGACGGACAACCCCGAGGGCGGCGCCGGCATGTGCCCCGAGTGCCAGGTGATGCCGCTCCGCGTCTGGGACACGTTCGTCGTCCCGACCGACAACTACGCGATGGCCGTGATCTACGCCGCCGACAACGGCGCGAGCGTCGTGGAGGGCGCGGTCGGCGGGCTCACGAACACGCAGTTCGCGCGCAGCGCCTTCCGCTACGCGGACCAGAGCGGCCTGGCGCTCACCCTCGTCTCGAGCGACATCAACAGCGCCAACCACAACTACCCGACGAACTACAACGAGGCGATCTACGTCGCGGGGTCGCTGTACGACACGGCGCCGAACAACGTCTGCGGCGGCCTGCCCAGCCCGCCGCTCGTGCCGAACCCCCCGGATCCGCCGGACGAGTACGTCGCGGGCTGCCAGACGTTCCTCGGATTCCTCGGCCAGGTCGGCATCACCAGCCAGGCGGCGGGGCAGCCGATCACCACGAGCTTCTTCCGCAACTCGAACCTGACGCAGTACGGCGGCAAGGCCGACATCGTCCTCATGGGCTCGACGGGCTCGGAGAACACGGGCCAGGCGTCGGGCGCCGCGGCGCTGCTCATGAGCTACGGGCGCGACGAGCTGGCCACGCCGCTCAACGGCAACGAGGTCCGCCAGCTGCTGACGATGACGGCCGAGGACGTCCTCCCCGAGAACACGGGGACGATCGGGCTGGCCGACAAGGCCAACCCCGGCTGGGACCCGCACTTCGGCTACGGCCGCGTGAACCTCGCGGGCGCGATGGCGCGGATCGACGCCGGGCGCATCCCGCCGCAGGCGCAGATCGACGCCCCCGACTGGTTCGCCCCGATCAACGTCGACCGCGTGCCGGCCGGCGGGGTCCCGGTCCGCGGGCGCGCGCTCGCGCGCGGCGGCGTCGGCGCGTGGGAGATCGAGTACGCCTGCGGCCAGGACGCCCCCGACTCGGAGTTCGAGCCGCTGCTCGCCGGCACCGGCGAGGTCCAGCCGGGCGGCGAGTTCGGCACGATCCCGAGGGAGACGCTCGAAGAGCTGGCGGAGACGTGCAACGGCGAGGTGGCGGCCGACCCCGGGCGCCCGGCGGGCACCGCGAGCTCGGGCTGGCCCGCGGATCCGTACCCCGATCCGGACCCGGAGCGCCACGCCTTCCAGATCCGGCTGACCGTCCACGCGGCGGGCGACGCGACGAACATCGGCCGCTACCGCAAGACGCTGCACGCCTACGAGGACGACCGCAACCTCGCGGGCTGGCCGCAGCCGGTCGGCTCGGGCTCGGACGCGTCGCTCTACCGCACCGGCTCCGGCGGCGAGGCGTCGCCGCGCCTCTTCGACGTCGACGGCGACAACGAGCTCGACGTCGTCACCGCCACGTCCAGCGGCGAGCTGTGGGTCCGCAACTCCGACGGCACGCCGGTGGCGAGCTTCAACGGCGGCCAGCCGGTCAAGACGGACCGCTACCAGCTCGAGCAGAACCACCCGGTGCCCCTGGCCGGCGCCGCCGTGCCGCGGGAGTCGCTGCGCGTGCCCGCCATCGGCGACGTCGACGGCGACCTCGAGCCGGAGATCGTCGCGACCGCGGGCGAGCACCTCTACGCGTGGGAGATGAACGGCGAGCGCGCCTTCGTCACCGGCGTCGACCGCGACCTCTCGAAGCCGTGCAAGCCGGGCATAGCCGAGCCGTGCTTCCATCCCGAGGACCGCGCGATCACGACCGAGAACCACATCAAGCGCGGCTTCATCAGCTCGGCGGTCCTCGCCGACCTCGCGCCCGACGAGCCCGGCCTCGAGATCGTGGCCGCCGCGCTCGACCAGCATGTCTACGCGTGGAAGGGCGACGGCGACCTGCTCCCCGGGTTCCCGAAGAAGCTGGCGACGGACGGCGCCGACGGCGCGGAGATCGTCACCACCCCGGCGATCGCCGACCTCGACGGCACCGGCCCGCCGGAGATCGTCGTCGCCACCAACGAGGTCGCCACCGGCGACCCGGAGTTCCCCGGCTCCTTCTTCGAGTTCTTCAGCGCCGCGCTGGCCGCGTCCACGGGCTACAGCCCGGTCTACGCGCTGCACGCGGACGGCTCGCCGGTCGACGGCTGGCCGGTCGAGGTCGGCGTCGCGGCGGGCGACCTGCTGCCGCTCGTCCTCCCCGGCCACGACGCGACGGTCATCAACGCCGACGGCGGGACGGACGAGGTCGCCGTCTCCGCCGGCACCTCCATCGTCCCCGGCGGGGGCGCGCGCCTCGTCGACGCCGACGGCGACACCGTCTCGAGCTTCGAGTCGTCGAACGGCAACCGCACGGACCAGGGCCCCGTCCTCAACCTCGCCGACTACACATCGGCGGGCGACGTCCTCGGCACCGGCGCGCCCCAGATCCTCAAGGGCGGCCTGACCGTCAACGGCGCGGCGAACCTGCTGGCGGTCAACCAGAACCTGCCGTTCAACCACATCGAGCAGATGTGGTCGCCCGCGACGCCCGCCGGCTACGTCGATCCGGGGCCGAGCACGCCGGGCTTCCCGATCGCGACCGACGACTTCCAGCTGGTCTCGCAGGGCGCGGTGGCGCGGGTCGGGGAGGCGAGCAGCCCGGACGGCCGCCAGGCGATCGTCGGCACCGGCCTCTACCAGCTCCACGCGTACGGCCCCGGCGGCGTCGAGCCCGAGGGCTGGCCGAAGTTCACCGGCGGTTGGACGCAGGCCACGGCCGCGGTGGGCGACGCCGACGGCGACGGCAAGCTCGACGTGACGACGCTGACGCGCGAGGGCTGGGCCTTCCTCTGGAAGACCGACGTCGACGCGTGCGACGCCTCGAACGACGAGTGGTGGACCTACCACCACGACGAGCACTCGACCGCGAACTACGGTCACGACGGCCGCCCGCCCGGCACGCCGCGCGACGTCACCGCGTCGCGCTCCGGGGACGGCGTCACGCTGACCTTCACCGCCCCGGGCGACGACTGGCTGTGCGGGACGGCCGCGAAGTACCGGGTCACGCTCGACGGCGAGCAGGCGGGCGACGACCGCGACGCGGAGGCGACCGGCGAGGAGCAGGCGATGACGCTGGACACGTCCGCGACCCGGGCGACGATCCGCTACCGCGACGAGGCCGGCAACTGGGGCCACGCGGCGAGCGTGGACATCCCCGCGCCGCCGGACGACACCGGCCCCGGCACACCGGGCGGAGGCGACGCCACGCCCCCGGGCGCCGGCCCAGGCCCGGGACCGGGACCAGGCCCGGATCTCGTCCCCTCGCGCCCCCCGCTGACCCCGCGGCCCACCGCCACGCGGCCCTGCCGCAACGTGCTGCGGGGAACCGCCCGGCGCGACCGGCTCGTCGGCACGCCGATCGCCGACCGCCTCGTCGGCGGCCGCGGCCGCGACCGGCTCTTCGGCCGCGCGGGCGCGGACTGCCTCGCGGGCGGGGGCGGCAACGACGTGCTCCGCGGCGGGTCCGGGCGCGACCTGCTGAGCGGCGGGGCCGGCAACGACCGAATGAACGGCAACCGCGGCCGTGACGTCCTGCGCGGCGGCTCCGGCCGCGACCGCCTCGTCGCCCGCGGCTCGGCGCGCGACGTGGTCGACTGCGGCCCGGGCCCGGACGTCGCCATCGTGGACCGCCGCGACGCCGTGCGCCGCTGCGAGCGCGTCCGCCGCCGCTAGCGCGACGGAGGCGCTTGACGCGCGGGCGACGACCCGACTAGGTTCAGCGGCATGAACCGCCGTCACGTCCTTGCGGGCGTCCTCACCGCAGCCTTCGTCGTCGGCGGAGGCGCGAGCGCGCCCGCCCAGGACCAGGCCGATCAGTTCTCGTTCGCGTTCACGACCGCCGCGAAGGCGAAGTCGGCCGGCTTCACCGTCGAGGCCGAGTTCCCGCGTCAGCGCGTGATCGACCAGATCGGGATCACGTTCCCGCCCGGCACGGTGTTCAACACGAAGGCCGTGACGCGCTGCCCTGAGGCGACCGACGAAGAGGTGCAGCAGACCGAGAACGGCGTCAGCGACGTCTGCCCGGCCTCGTCGAAGATCGGCACCGGCAAGGGCACCGCCTACCTCGGCGACGGCCCCGACCCGATCACCTTCGACCTCGGCCTCTACAACCGCAAGGGCGGCATGGTCCTGGACATCATGCTCAACGGGAAGACCGCGTTCTACGCCGCTCCGACCCTCTCTGGCGGCAAGCTCACGATCCCGCTGAGCCAGACGCCGTCGCTCAACGCGCGCATCACCGCGTTCGAGTTCAGCGTCGCCAAGAAGGGCACCGCGCGCAAGCCGTACCTGCGCACCCCGGCGAGCTGCCCGCGGTCGCGCAAGCTCACGGCCGTCCTCGCAGCGCGCGAGAACGGCGCCGGGACCGTGACGACGCGCGACACGACGGCCTGCCGCCGCTAGACCAGCGCCGGCTCCCGCTGCCCAGCCAGGCGTGCAGCACCTGGTGGGGCTCGGCGCGGTCGTAGCGCACGACGTCGGCGCCGCACTCGCGCAACAGCTGGGCGGCCATGCCGTCCAGCTCCGCGTCGGCGGGGATCAGCGCGAGGACCGCCAGCCCGCGGGTCGCCGCGATCGCCACCTCGACCGGGAGGTCGCGGTGGGGGCAGACGAGGTCGCAGACGACGAGCTGCGCCTGCTCCACCTCTTCGAGCATCTCCGGGCCGATGCCCAGGGCGGGCCCGGCGGGAGCGACGTGGGTCCGGTAGCCGAACTCCGCGAGCACGGCGGCGATGCGCATGTCGCGCCTGCGCCGCCGGCCGCCGTCGCCGTGTGAGGCGACGTAGGCGAGGGGGGATGCGGGGGGCATGCAACGAGGTTCCCCCTCGCACCGGCGGCATCCGCGAAACCTGGACGGGTGATCGACCCGCGATACTGCCCGGATGCCGCAGACCACCATCGAAGGGGCGCGCGGGCGCATCGTCGTCCACGAGTGGCCGAACGCCGACGCGCGCTTCGTCGTCCTCCTCTCCCACGGCTACGGCGAGCACGCCGGGCGCTACGAGCACGTCGCGCGGCGGCTGGTCGCCGAGGGCGCCGTCGTCTACGCGCCCGACCACCTCGGGCACGGCCTGTCCGACGGCGAGCGCGCGCACGTCGAGGACGGCGAGGACTTCACCGCCGACCTCCACCAGGTCGCCGAGCGCGCCCGCGCCGCCCACCCGGGCCTGCCGGTCGTGCTGCTCGGCCACTCGATGGGCGGGCTCATCGCCACGCGCTACGCGCAGCGCCACCCCGGCGAGCTGACCGCGCTCGTCCTCTCCGGCCCCGCGATCGGGGGTGCGCCCGAGCTCGAGATGCTGCTCAAGCTCGACCCGATCCCGGACGTCCCGATCGACCCGGCGATCCTCTCCCGCGACGCGAGCGTCGGGCAGGCCTACGCCGACGACCCGCTCGTCTACCACGGGCCCTTCAAGCGCGCGACGCTGCAGGCGCTGGTGACCGCCGTCAAGGCGGTGGCGAGCGGCCCCGGCTTCGGCGACCTCCCCACGCTCTACATCCACGGCGAGGAGGACCAGCTCGTCCCGCTCGCCGCGACGAGGGCCGCGATCGAGCACGTGCGCGGCAGCGACTTCACCGAGCGCACGTATCCCGGCGCCCGCCACGAGGTCTTCAACGAGACCAACAAGGACGAGGTCCTCGACGACGTCGTGGCGTTCCTGCACCGCGTCCTCGGGTAGCACGACCGTCATGGCGACACGCACCCTGCCGCCGAACGTCGCGCCCGGGTCGTTCAGCATCCCGCGCCGCAACGAGGACGGCTTCGAGGAGCTGTGCCACCTCGTCGAGGAGGATCCGGACACGGCGCTGTGCGGCCAGGACGTCACCGGCTACCCGTGGAACCCGCCGTGGCCGCTGTGCGAGGCGTGCCTGGCGATCTCCGAGGGCCGCCTGAACTGACCCCGTCCTCGCGCCCGGCCTGCCAAGCTGCCGGAATGAGGAGTCGTGCCGCCGCCGCCCTGCTCGCCGCCTTCGTCGCGCTGAGCGCCGCCGTCCCCGCCCAGGCCGAGGCCAAGCGCAAGCGGGCCAAGCCGCGCCTGGCCGTCAGCTCGCTGGTCGTGCCGAGCGCGCGGACACTGATCCCGGAGCGGCCCTTCACGCTCACCGGCCGCGTGGCGAATCGCAGCCGCCGCGCCCGCCGCGTCCAGCTCAGCTTCTCGCTGCGCACACGCCGCAGCCGCACGCGCGGGAGCGCCTACGCGCTGGGCGGGGCGAGCACGTTCCGCGTCCGCGGGCGCAGCGCGCGGCGCTTCCGCGTCAGGACGCTCGCGCCGTCGACGCTGCCGATCCGCGCCGGCCGGCGCTTCCACGTCCTCGCCTGCGTGCGCCGCGGCCGCGGCGCCCGCGCGCGCTGCCGCTTCGCGCGCCGGGCGATCGTCTTCGCCCCGCGCGCCGTCGAGGCCCCGCTGCCGCCGACCCCGCCCGCCCCCCAGCCGCAGCCGCAGCCCGGCCCGCCGCAGGACGACGTCGTCCCCGAGCCCCCGCCCGCCGCGGGCGCGCGCAGCGCCGGCGACCGCCTGTTCCCCGACATCGGCAACGGCGGCTACGACGTCGAGCACTACGACCTCCAGGTGCAGTACGACCCGCTGGTCGACACGCTGCTCGGCGAGACCACGATCACGGCGCGCGCGACGCAGGGGCTCACCGAGTTCTCGCTCGACTTCCACGGGCTGGACGTCGCCGACGACGGGGTGAAGGTCGACGGCGCGAACGCGTCCTTCACGCAGGAGGGCGACAAGATCATCGTCACGCCGCCGGCGACGATCGCCAACGGCGCGACGTTCGAGACGACGATCTCCTACGGCGGCCTGATCGAGCCGTACACCGACCCCGACGGGTCGGACGAGGGCTGGATCCCCACGACCGACGGCGCCTTCGTCGTCAACGAGCCCGTCGGCGCGATGTCGTGGTTCCCCAACAACAACATCCCGTCCGACAAGGCGCGCTACGACATCACCGTGACGGTGCCGGCGACCTCGACGGTCTTCGGCAACGGCGTGCTCGTCAGCCAGGAGACGAGCGGCTCGACCTCGACCTGGCACTGGCGCGAGGTCAACCCGATGGCGACCTACCTCGTCACGGCGACGAACGGCGCGTTCACGCGCCAGACCGAGGAGCACGACGGGATCACGTACGAGTACGGCGCCGAGGTCCCCGCCGAGCTGACGACGCTCGAGCCCTCGCCGACGGCCAGCGACTTCATCGAGAACACGCTCGGCGTCGAGTACCCGTTCGAGGCGTCCGGCGGCGTCGTCGACAACGTGCCGACGGTCGGCTACGCGCTCGAGAGCCAGACGCGGCCGATGTACTCGACCCCGCCGGGCGAGGGGACCGTCGTCCACGAGATCACCCACCAGTGGTTCGGCAACAGCGTCTCGCCCGAGAAGTGGTCGGACATCTGGCTGAACGAGGGTCCCGCCCAGTTCTACGAGTGGCTCTTCGACGAGCGCATGAACGGCGGCACGAGCACCGAGGAGCAGTTCGACGCGATCTACGACGACGCGAACTACGACTGGAGCATCCCGCCGGCGCAGGTGCCGACGGCGGCCGACCTGTTCGACGGCACGGTGTACACGCGCGGGGCGGCGACGCTCGAGTTCCTGCGCCAGATCATGGGCGACCCGATCTTCTACGAGCTCAACCACAAGTGGCTCGTGCGCAACGAGCACGGCGTGGCCTCGACCGAGGACTTCATGGAGCTCGTCAAGAACGAGAGCGGCGAGGATCCGGCGAAGCTCGACGTCCTCTTCGAGCAGTGGCTCTACACGGCGTATCCGGACGGCGAGAAGCCGTCCATCAACCCGGACAACTTCGACTCGTACTCGCCGTAGCCCGCACCGTTCCCGCGGACCACGACGGCGCACTCCTCGAGCAGCTCGGCGGCGTGGCCGTCGATGGCCGCGCCGGCGGGGACGAGCGCCACCACCGGCACGCCGCGCTCCGCGGCGGCCGCGATCTCCGGAGGGATCCCCTCCTCCACGTGCCATTCGACGTAGAAGGTCATGGAGGCGGTCTTCCCCCTCGGGCGGGGTCGCCGGTTCGGACTGGACAGGTGATCGAGGAGGTGCGACTCTTTCGGTTCTCCACTAAAAGCGTGTTTGGCACGTAGGCGCGCCGGGTAGGCGCCGGGTGCGGCGCTGTCACGGAGCGACACGGGGGGAAGTGGCATGTCCGGACGGATCGGTCGGGCCAGCCGGCGAGGGATCGCCACGGTGGTCGCCCTGCTCGCGTGCTCCGCCGTCCTCGCCCCGAGCGCGTTCGCGCTGCCGCCGGCGAACGACCCCTTCGCCGCCTCCCAGCTCGTCACCGGCGCGAGCGTGACCGCCAACGGCACCAACGTCGAGGCCACCAAGGAGCCCGGCGAGCCGAACCACGCCGGCTACACCGGCGGCAAGTCGGTCTGGTACCGCTGGATCGCGCCGGCCGACGGCGTCGCGGTCGTCGACACCTTCGGCTCGAGCTTCGACACGGTGCTCGCGGTCTACACGGGCACGACCGTCGACGGCCTCCACCTGGTCGCCGGCAACGACCAGTACAACGGCAACCAGAGCCGCGTGCGGATCTCCGTGACCGGCGGCCAGGAGTACCGCATCGCCGTCGACGGCTACTACGGCTCGCAGGGCTCGGTCACGCTGCACGTCACGGCCTCGTCGGCGCCGGCCAACGACAACCTCGCCAACGCGGCGCCGCTGACCGGATCGGCCGCCACGGCGACGGGCAGCAACGCGGCCGCCACGCACGAGCCGGGCGAGCCGAACCACGCGTACGCGTACGGCCAGGCCTCGGTGTGGTGGACGTGGACGGCGCCGTCGACGGGCGGCGTCACGCTCTCGACCGCCGGCAGCGGCTTCGACACCGCGCTCGCGGTCTACACGGGCGACACCGTGTCGGGCCTCATCCCCGTGGCCGACAACGACAACGCCGGCACGGGCTACCAGAGCAGCCTCAGCTTCCGGGCGATCGCGGGGGCCACCTACCGGATCGCCGTGGACAGCGGGTACAACGCGTACTACGGGTACGGCGAGGGCGGCGAGGGCTCGATCAGCCTGTCGCTGAGCCTCTCGCCCCCGCCCGCCAACGACGCGTTCGCGGCGGCGGCCGACCTCGGCGACGACGCCACCGCGGCGGCGACCGGCCACAACGTCGGCGCGGGCACCGAGCCCGGCGAGCCCAGCCACTACTCGTACTCCCAGGCCACGAACTCGGTCTGGTACACGTGGAAGGCGCCGTCGGACGGCTCGCTCACGCTCACGTCGAGCGCCTCCTTCTCGCGCGCGCTGGCCGTCTACACCGGCACCCAGGTCAGCTCGCTCACCCGCATCCCGCTCCAGGCCCAGGACTGCAATTGCCAGCCCGGTCAGATCCGCGTGCGCGTCGAGGCCGGCGTGACCTACCGGATCGCGCTCGACGGGCTGGGCCCCAGCCAGGCGGGGACGTTCAACCTCTCCCTCGAGCTGATCGCGAGCCCGGCCAACGACGACTTCGCCGACGCGCAGCTCCTCGTCGGGACGAGCGCGACGGTCGACGGCACCAACGTCGGCGCCACGCAGGAGCCGGGCGAGCCCATCCACGAGGACAACTACTACGACCCGTCGGTCTGGTACACGTGGACCGCGCCCGCCACGACCGGCGTGACGCTCGACACCGCCGGCAGCGCGCTGAATGGCGTCGTCGCCATCTACACGGGCACCTCGGTCGGGGCGCTGACGCGCGTCGTGTCCACGCCCGCGAACGGGACGACGCGCGAGAAGCGCTACTTCCGCGCGGCGGCCGGCCAGACGTACCGGATCGCCATCGACGGGCGGGGCGCCCAGATGGGGACCTTCACGCTGTCGCTCTCCACGACGGCGGTGCCGGCCAACGACATGTTCGCGGCCGCGAGCGTCGTCACGGGCACCGACACCACGGTCACCGGCAACACCGTCGGCGCCACCGGCGAGCACGCCTCGGAGCCCGGCTACGGCGGTACCGCCGGCGCGACCGTCTGGTACCGCTGGACGGCGCCGAGCAACGGCCGTGTGCAGCTCTCGCTGCCGACGCGCGACGCCTGGCTGACGGTGGGCGCCTACACCGGCACGTCCGTCGACTCGCTGACGGAGGTGGCGTATCCCTCCGATGCGACGACCTTCCGGGCGGAGGCGGGAACCACCTACCGGTTCCTGGTCACCGGCGGGACACGGCCGTGGCGGGGGCACTTCTCGATGCGCGTCGTCCTCTCCCCGCCGCCCGCGAACGACGACTTCGCCGACGCGACGCTGCTGACCGGCGCGAGCACGGCCGGGAGCGGCTCGAACGTGAGCGCGACGAAGGAGAGCGGCGAGCCGACGCACTGCTGCGGCTACGGCGAGCAGTCGGTGTGGTGGCGCTGGACGGCGCCGGCCGACGGCCGCGTGACGGTCGACCTGTCGAGCTCGACGTTCGACTGGGTGGCCGCGGTGTACACCGGCTCGACCCTGAGCGGGCTCACCGCAGTGGCGGGCGCCGACTACGGCAACCTCGTGTTCAACGCGACGAAGGGGACGACGTACCGGATCGCCGTCGACGGGTGGTCGACCTACTCGTACGCGAGCGGGAGCATCGCGTTCACGCTCAACCTCGTCGACGCGCCGCCCAACGATCTCTTCGCCGACGCGACCGTGCTCCAGGGCTCGTCGGATGACGTGACCGGGACGAACGTCAACTCGAGCCGCGAGATCTACGAGCCGGGGCACGCGGGCCTGTGGAACGAGCGGTCGGTCTGGTACCGCTGGCGCGCTCCGGCCAGCGGGACGGTGACGCTCGACACCGCCGGCAGCGGGTTCGACACGGTGCTC
>DASVRH010000163.1:0-11064 GCA_036388715.1 Solirubrobacteraceae bacterium
GGCTGCGAGACTGCGGCCGTGCGTGAAGCGGCCGCAGTCTCCGCCCTTGCCCTGACGCTGGGGCTGACCCTCCGCCGCCCGCTGCTGCCCACCGGGTTGCGGGTGGGGCCGGGGATCGCGGCGGTCATCGGCGTGGCGGTCGCGCTCGCCGTCGGGGGCATCGACGCCGACGACATCGGCGAGGCGGCCGAGACGCTGTGGCGGCCGTTCACGGCGCTCATCGGGCTGATGGTCATCACCGGCGTGGCCGGGCGGCTGGGATTGATGGACCGCCTGGCGGCGCTCGTCGTGCCGCGCGCGGCCGGCTCGGCGACGCGCCTGTTCGGGCTCGTGTTCGTCCTGAGCGCGGCGACCGCGGCGGTGCTCAACAACGACGCCGCGATCCTCCTGCTCACGCCCGTCGTCGTGCTGCTCGTCCGCGGGCTGTACCCCGACCGGCCGGTGCTGCTCGTCCCGTTCGCCTTCGCGGTGTTCATGGCCGCGGGGGTCGCGCCGTTCGTCACCTCGAACCCGATGAACACCGTCGTCGCCGGCGTGGCCGACATCGACTTCAACGAGTACGCGGCGAGGATGGTCCCGGTCGCGCTGGCGGGCTGGGCCGTGACCTACGTCGTGCTGCGGCTGGTCTTCGCGCGCGAGTTGCGCGAGGCGCCGCCGGTCCCGCCGGCCGTGCCGGCCAAGCGCTGGGAGCGCCCGCAGAAGCAGGCGCTGGCCCTCGTGCTCGTCGTCCTCGCGGCCTATCCCGTCTTCGCGCTGGCGGGCGTCGAGGTGTTCCTCGTGGCGGCGGGCGGCGGCGTGATCGCGCTGGCGCTCTCGGCCCGGCACCGCACCGGCAACCCGCTCGAGGTCCTCCGCACGAACGTCGCGTGGGAGATCCTCGTGTTCCTGCTCGGGATGTTCCTGCTCGCCGAGGCCTTGCGCAACGCGGGGATCGTCGACCGCCTCACCGACCTCTACGAGGAGGGCGGCCAGGGCACGATCGGCGTCGCGTCGGCGATCGGGTCCGCGCTCATCAACAACCACTCGATGGCGCTGACGAACCTGCTGGCGGTGGAGGACCTGGCGTCGCCGAGCGACGCCGACTACCTCTTCGCGCTCGTCGGGGGCGACCTCGGCCCGCGGCTGCTGCCGATCGGGTCGCTGGCCGGCCTGCTGTGGATCGCGGTGCTCCGCGGGCTGGGGGTCGAGGTGACGCTGAAGCGGTTCGTCGCCGTCGGCGCCGCCGTGACCGTGCCCAGCCTCGCGGTGTCGCTCGGGGTCCTCGCCCTTCTGACTTAGCGGCCCTCGGGCGGGCCGCCCTCGCCCGCGCCGGCGGGCGGGCCGCCGGTCTCCTCGTCGGGCTTCGGCCCGTACTTCTCCTTGAAGTCGGCGAGCGCCGCCTCGGCCTCCTTCAGGAAGGCCTGGGCCTCCGGCGTCTCCTTGTAGCGCAGGGAGTTGCGGGCCAGGGACACGGCCGGCTGCGGCGAGTTGTCCTTCGTCGGGTTCTTCTGCGACTGGCGCAGGCGCTTCTTCGCGATCTGCAGCGTCTTGCGCGCCGCGGTGTCGCGGTAGCCCGTCTCGGCGTCCTTGACCTTCGGGCAGCCGAGGTAGGGCTTGATCGTCGCCAGAGCACCGTCGAAGTCGTCGCTCTTCATGGCGAACGCCGCGTCCTCGAGGGCCTGGTCGGCCTGCGGGGGGCACTCCTGGGCGGAGGGCGTCTCGGCGCGGTCGGGGCCGTTGCCGCCGTCGTCGTTGTCGTCGCCGCCGCACGCGGCGAGGGCGAGGGCGGCGAGCAGCGCCGCGAGGAGAGTCTTGGTCCGGAGCACGCGCGGACCCTACAGACGCGCAAGGATCCAGTGCATGGATGCACCGTCGCCCCTGCACTTCCAGCGCTGTGGCGGGTGCGGCGTGCTGCTCGGCTATCCGCGCGTGCTGTGCCCGGCCTGCGGGTCGCGATCGCTGGGCTGGGAGCGCAGCGCCGGCGCCGGGACGGTGTACTCCGCGACCGTCGTCCACACGCGCGAGGGCGAGCACGGCGTGCTGCTCGTCGACCTCGACGAGGGCGTCCGCGTCATGGGCGAGGGGACGGCGGCGATCGGCGCCCGGGTCACGGCGAGCGAGGACGACGGCGTCCTGAGGTTCGCGTGAAGCGCGGCAGCGTCGCGATCGCGGGCATCGGGGAGTCCTCGTCGTGGGACGTCGCGGGCACCGGCCTGACCGCGCTCGACCTGATCGGCGAGGCGACGGCCGCCGCGCTCGAGGACTCGGGGCTGTCGCTGGGCGACGTCGACGGGCTCTTCACCGCGTCGGCCTACTACGGCATGCCGGGCCTCAACGTCGGCGAGTACCTCGGCGTGCGCCCGCGCTACAGCGACTCGACGAACCTCGGCGGCGCCTCGTTCGTCTCGCACCTCCAGCACGCCGCCGCCGCGATCGACGCCGGGCTGTGCGAGGTGGCGCTCATCGCCTACGGCTCGACGCAGCGCGCCGACGGCGGGCGGCTGAAGAGCGTCGCCGAGTCGTTCCCGCTCGAGGCGCCGTACCGGCCGCGCTACCCGATCAGCCAGTTCGCCCTGGCGGCGGCGCGGCACATGCACGAGTTCGGCACCACGCGCGAGCAGCTGGCGGAGGTCGCCGTCGCCGCCCGCGGCTGGGCGCGGCAGAACGACCGCGCGTTCGCCCGCGATCCGCTCACCGTGGAGGACGTGCTGGGCTCGCGGATGATCTCCACGCCGCTGACGGCGAAGGACGCGTGCCTGGTCACCGACGGCGCCGGGGCGCTGCTGGTCACGAGCGCCGAGCGCGCCGCGACGCTGCGCCGCCCGCCGGTGCTGCTGCTCGGCGGGGGCGAGGCCCACTGGCACCGCAACATCAGCCAGATGCCCGACCTCGTGCGGACCGCGGCGGCGGAGTCGGGCGCGCGCGCGTACGAGCGCGCCGGGGTGGGGCCGGCCGACGTCGACGCCGTCGAGGTCTACGACGCCTTCACGATCTGCACGATCCTGTTCCTCGAGGACCTCGGGTTCTGCGCGAAGGGCGAGGGCGGCGCGTTCGTCTCCGGCGGGCGGATCGCCCCGGGCGGGGAGCTGCCGGTCAACACGAACGGCGGCGGGCTGAGCTACTGCCATCCCGGCATGTACGGGATCTTCGTGCTCGCCGAGGCGGCGCGGCGGATCAGGGCCGGCGACGACGTCGTCCTCGCGCACGGCAACGGCGCGGTGCTGTCCGCCCAGTCCACGACGATCCTGGGCAGTGCGGCGACAGCGTGACCCCTCGTCCGTCGTGCGGATGGCGGACGCCCTCGCCGCGTTCGCCGTCATCGTCGCGCTGCGCGAGACGTTCCCGGACGCGGACGCGGGCTTCGAGTTCCTCGTCGTCCTGCCCGTGCTCTTCCTGGCCGTGCGAGGGTCGCGCGGCGAGGTCGTCGCGGGCGTCGTGCTCGCCGTCCTCGCCCTGGCCGTGCCGGCGCTCCTCGCCGGCGAGGCCGAGCGCCCGGCCGCCGAGTGGGCCGTCATCGCGCTCGTGGCCGGCGTCGGCGGCTGGCTCGTGCAGAGCGTCACCGCCGCGCACCGGGAGAGCGAGGCCAACCTCGCGGCGGTCGCGGAGGTCACCCGCTCGATGCACCGCGACGAGGATCCGCGCCTGGCGGTCTGCCGCGCGACGTGCCGCGTGTCGGGGGCGAGCGTGGCCATGCTCGCCGAGCCCGACGGCGAGGGCGGGCTCGTGCTCACCGCGAACCTCGGCGGCGACGTCCCGCTCGGGGACCGCGTCGACCTCGACGACGACTCGGGCGCGGCGGTCGCCTACTCGACGGGCCAGCGGCTCTTCGCGGCCGACCTGCCCGAGGCGACCTCGTTCGCGCAGGGCTTCGCCGGGCGCGGGCTGGTGGCCTCGGCCCTGTGGCAGCCGGTCCTCGCCGGGGCCCGGGTCGTGGCGGTGCTGATCGTCGGCTGGGAGCGCCGGATCGCGCGGCCGTCCGACCGGGCGGTGCGGATCATCGCGCTGCTGGGCGCCGAGGCGGCGAGCGCGATCGAGCGCGACGTCCTCATCGAGAGCGCGCGGACCGACCCGCTCACCGGCGTGCTGAACGAGCGCGCCTGGACGGACGAGATCCCGCGCGAGCTGGCCCGGGCCCGGCGCGCGGGCTCGCCGCTCTGCCTGGCGCTGCTCGACGTCGAGGGCGAGCCGGGCGACCGCGCGCTGAAGGAGATGGTCGCCGGGTGGAGCGCCGCGCTGCGCCCCGCCGACCGGCTGGCCCGGCTCTTCGAGGACCAGTTCGCGATCGTGCTGCCGGGCTGCGCGGCAGACGACGCGTGCCGCGTGCTCGAGCGCGTCCGCGCGGTCCGGCCCGAGGGCGTCACGTCGTGCGTCGGGCTGGCGGAGTGGGACGGGCGCGAGGCGCCCGACGCCCTCGTCGGGCGGGCCGGCAGCGCGCTCGAGGAGGCGCGGCGCACGGGGCCCGATCGCCTCGTCCGCGCCTAGCCGCGCGGGACCCGCCTAAGCTCCCTCCATGGGCAGTGGGGAGATCTTCGCCCTCGTCATGGTCGGGATCTTCGTCCTGATGATCGTCTTCGTCATCCTGCTCGGCATCTTCTATCCCGGCTCGGGCGCGGAACAGCTCCAGTGGCGGCCCACACGATCGGACGAGCAGGAGGCCGCGAACGAGGTCGACGACGTCGCGCAGATGCTCGAGGCGATGAACGAGCGCCGCCGCCGCCGCGGCGAGCCCGACCTGACGGAGGAGGGCATCACCGCCCGCGTCCAGCAGGACAAGCGCGAGCTGGCCAAGATGCGCGAGCAGCACACGCTCGAGCTCGAGCTCTCGCAGGTGCTGGAGGCGCGCAACGAGCGCCGGCGCAAGCGCGGGCTCCCCGAGATGACGCTCGACGAGCTCAAGGACTCCCTCGGCGTCCCGCCCGAGTCGGCGTAGCCCGTGGCCCGCTTCTTGATCGTCGGCGGCGGCAGCTGCCGCGCTCTCGCGCTGACCCGCGAGCTCGTCGCGGACGGGCACGCGGTGCGCTCGGTGACGCGCGGGGGCTCGCGCGCCGCCATCGAGGAGGCGGGGGCGGAGGCGTGGATCGGCGATCCGGACGTGATCGGGACCCTGCGCTACGCGCTCGAGGGCGTCACCGTCCTGTTGTGGCTGCTCGGGCACGTCTCAGGGACGGACCTGCACGGGTCGCGCCTGGCGATGATGCTCGAGAAGACGATCGACACGACCGCGCGCGGCGTCGTCTACGAGGCCGGCCCGCGGGAGGGCGTGGCGACGGTCGAGCGGATCGCGGGATACAACGAGATCCCGTACCGGATCGTGGCGATCGAGGGCGACCTCCGCGGGGCCATCGAGGATCTCCTGTCGCGCTAGTCTCCCTCGAAACCTCTGAAAGCCGACAGGAGTTCCGCCTATGGCCGATTACGCGAAGGACGTCCTGGTCAGCACCGACTGGGTCGCCGACCATCTCGAGGACGACTCGATCCGGATCGTCGAGGTCGACGAGAACCCGGCGCTGTACGCCGAGGGCCACATCCCGGGCGCGATCGGGTTCGACTGGAAGAACGACCTCCAGGACCAGGTCAAGCGCGACTTCCTCGGGCCGGAGGCCTTCGGCGAGCTGTTCGGCTCGCGCGGCATCTCGAACGACCACACGATCGTCCTCTACGGCGACCGCAACAACTGGTTCGCCGCCTACACGTACTGGTACCTCAAGTACTACGGGCACGACAACGTCAAGCTGATGAACGGCCCGCGCGAGAAGTGGGCGAGCGAGAACCGCCCGACCTCGACCGACGTCCCGTCCTACGAGCCCACGACGTTCGAGGCGCGGCCCGGCGACGACGCGATCCGGGCGAAGCGCGACGAGGTCCTCGACGTCGTCGGCGGCAACGGCAAGAAGCTCGTCGACGTCCGCTCGCCGCAGGAGTTCTCCGGCGAGCTGATCGCGATGGCCGGCTACGAGCAGGAGGGCGCCCAGCGCGGCGGCCACATCCCGGGCGCGGCGTCGATCCCGTGGGCGCAGGCGGTCCGCGAGGACGGCACCTTCAAGTCCAAGGAGGAGCTCGAGGAGCTCTACGGCGGCAAGGGCGTCCTGTCGGGCGACCCGATCATCGCGTACTGCCGGATCGGCGAGCGCTCCGCGCACACCTGGTTCGTGCTGCACGAGCTGCTCGGCCGCGACGACGTCAAGAACTACGACGGCTCGTGGACCGAGTGGGGCAACCTCGTGAACGTCCCGATCGAGAAGGGCGCCTAGGGCTCCACGCGGTCCAGCAGGTCGCCGAGGATGCGGGCGGTGGCTCCCCAGATGAGCTGCTCGCCCACGACGTAGACGTCGGTGCGGAACGGCACGCCGCGGCGGATCATGCGGCGGCGGCCGTAGCCCGCCCGCAGGTCGCGGAGGGACAGCTCGAGGACCTCCGCGACCTCGCGCGGCGACAGCGTCCACTCCATGCCGGGCTCGATCAGCCCGACGAAGGGATAGACGGCGTAGTTCGTGGCGATCGTCGGCGTCGGCTGGAGCGCGCCGAGGATCGTCACGGCGTCGGGCGGGAGGCCGATCTCCTCGTGGGCCTCGCGCAGCGCGGTGGCGATGAGGTCGTCGTCGTCGCAGTCCTCCCTCCCACCCGGGAACGAGATCTCGCCCGCGTGGCGGCGCAGGTCCTCGCGCCGGCGGGTGAAGACCAGGTGGGGCTCCCCGTCGTCGCCGACGAACACCGGCACGAGCACGGCCGCGTCGGTGCGGCCGTGGACGTCGAGCTGCGCGGCCTCCCGCGGATCGAGGAGGACCGACCGCAGCGCGTCGGCGAAGGCCTCAGCTCGTCTGGAGCTGGAGCCGCTCGACACGCTCGTTGAACATGACCTCGCCGTCGAGCGTGCGGTGGACCGGGCACTTGGCCGCGATCACCTTGAGGCGCTCGACCTGCTCGTCGCTCGCGTCCTCCGGCAGGCGCATGATCAGGTCGAACTTGGTCGGGCAGCCGCGCTCGGCCGGGGTGTACTCGCATTCGACCTCGACGTAGCCGAGGTCCCATCCCTTGCGGGCGGCGTACATCTCGATCGTGATCGCGGTGCACGACGCGAGGCTCGCGGCCAGGAGCTCCTGCGGGCTGGGCGCGGTGTCGTCGCCGCCGGCCTCGAGAGGCTCGTCGACGGACACGTGGTGGGACCGGACGTCGATCATGTGCCGGTAGGTCCCGGTGCGGCGAGCGACTGCCTTCATGTGACTCATCGTACGCCCCTGTTTCCCGGGCGTCGCCGTAGCTATCCGTCCAGCGGGTTGAACAGCAGGCCCGTGGGGACCTTCGGGAAGAAGTAGGTCGACTTCGGCGGCATGTTCTGGCCGGCTCCGGCGACCGCGCGCGTGACCTCCACGCTGGGCGGGCGCAGCAGGAAGGCGACGTCGTACGCGCCCTCCTCGACGAGGCGCTTGGCCTGCGCGTCGTCGCGGGCGTAGCCGAAGTCGTGCATGTGGTCGATGTCCTCGTCGGTGAGGCCCAGCGGCCCCTTGAGGATCACGGCCTCCAGGATCGCCGAGTCGAACTCGGCCAGCGGGCCGGTCAGGTCGCTGTCCGCGGTCCCCTTGTACCGCAGGCGGAAGGGCCGCTTGAAGTGGCTGTCGAGGTAGCCGAACTGCGGCGGGCCGTCGCTCGCGGGCGGGGCGAGCTCCTCGAGCGGCACCTCCTCGATCTCGAAGTGCTCCTTGAGCGTCTGCGCCAGCGCCTCGTAGCGCTCCTGGCCGCGGCCCTTCGCGAGGCGGTGGGTGGGGAAGATCGTCAGTCCCGGGTCCTCGAGCGCGACGAGGTCCATCAGCACCCACTGCGCGCCCTCCGTCCCGGCCTCCTCGGCGTAGACGCGCGCGGTCTCGTAGCGGTGGTGGCCGTCGGCGATGAGCAGCTCGGCCCCGCCGACCGCCTCCGTCAGCGTCTCGATCAGCTCCGCGTCGGTCACCCGCCACATGCGGTTCACGGTCCCGTCGTCGTCCGTGACGGTGGCCCAGGGCTCCGTCCCCGTCGCCTTGGCGATCGCCTCGCGGGCGCGCCCGTCAGCGTCGGAGTAGAGGCTGAAGATGGGGGAGAGGTTCGCCTGCGTGGCCCGCGTGAGGTTCAGGCGGTCCTCCTTCGGGCCCGGGTGCGTGCGCTCGTGCGGGCGGACCTTGCCCGGGCCGTACTCCTCGACCCTGACGGCGGCGAAGAAGCCGGAGCGGGTGCGCTGCCGGCCGTCGGGGCCGGTGTACTCCTGGGTCAGGACCCAGAGCGCGGGCTCCTCGTCGCGCTCGAGGACGCCGCTCTCCCGCCACTCGGCGAAGGTCTTCGCGGCCTGGCCGTAGGGGTCGTCGCCCGTCGGGAGGTCGATCGTGACGACGTTGTGCGGCGAGCGCGACTCGAGGTCGCGCCGCAGGTCGTCGTCGATGACGTCGTAGGGCGGGGCGACGGCGTCCTGGAGGTCGCCGGGGGTGTAATGGAGGGCTCTGAGCGGGCGGATCTGGGCCATGGAGGCGCGGATCCTACGACCCGCCGCCTCCCACCCGCAGGTCCCTAGCGGCGCCCGAAGTCCGTCGTGTACGTCGCGGCCGGCATCCCGTTGACCGCGCGCGGGGCGCCGATGGCCACGCCGACGCCGATCTCGTCGAACTCGCGGCGCAGGATGTTCTGGCGGTGGCCGGGGCTGCGCATCCAGCCGGCGACGATCTCGGACGGCGTCGCGTAGGAGCCCGAGCCCCAGGCGATGTTCTCGCCGACGAACAGGCCCTTGGAGCTCCGGTAGCCGCGGCGCTTGACGCGCGTGAGGACGGACGCGCCGCTCGGCGAGTCGTGGGCGAAGAAGTTCGCGCGGACCATGTGGCGCGAGTGCCCGCGGGCGGCGCGCTCGAGCTTGTCGTTCGCGCGCAGGCCGGGGAGGCCCCGCGTCGTGCGCTCGCGGTTGACGAGGCAGAGCACCGTGTGCTCGAGCTGGCCCGGGCCGGCGTCGGCGGGCGAGACGTTGGCGGCGGCGCACGCGCCGGGCGCCGCGAAGGCGGCACCCGGCGCGGCTGCGGCGGCAGGAAGGCTGATGGCGAGCGCGAGCGGCAGGACGGTCGCGACACGACGAAGGCGGCGGTTCGTCATGACCGCTCCATCGGGCGCTCTTCCGGTGGATCGAGACTCGGTAGGCCGGACTTGGACGTCTGTCCGATGCGCTTATGCGCCCGCGACGGACGCCCGTCCGCGCCGATTCAAGAACGTCACGCGCCGGGCGAAGCACCTGTCACCCTTTCTGGCCGACGGGGTGTAGCTCAGCCTGGTAGAGCACTCGGTTTGGGGCCGAGCGGCCACCGGTTCAAATCCGGTCACCCCGACTACGCCGCTGTCGCCCCACTCGCAGCCCGGCGCAACCCCGTGCGGACGGCATGGCAGTTCGCGCAGACCAGCTCGCATTTAGCGATCTCCGCCAGCACGGCAGCGCGGTTGTGCCGAGTGGCGATCCGTCCGACGTCCCCTCCCTTCGAGGTGCCCGGCAGGTGATCCCAGTGCATCACCGCCGGCGGGAAGGTGGCGCCGCAGTCGGCGCATGGCCGCGACTTCAGCCGTTCGTACCAGGCGCGGAACGCGTCACTCCGATCCTTCCGGCGGTGCGGCCGGTGCTTGGTTCGCTGCCAGTACGCGGCGTCGTACGCCTTCCTGCACGTCTTGCACCACGGCTGCCGGCCGTCTCCGCGGGACCAACGGTGGAACGCGTCCAACGGTTTCACCTCACCGCACTTCAGACACCGCTTCACTAATCGAACGCTAGTTCGCATCGCGGACGGAATCGCGGTATGCCACCCTGCCGCTCCTAGCCCCGGTAGCTCAGCTGGATAGAGCGGCGGCCTTCTAAGCCGCGGGTCGCAGGTTCGAGTCCTGCCCGGGGCGCTCGGAACGCCCGACTGGCCGGGAATCTCCGAACATCGCGCCGTCGGATCGGGCGAACTTTGTCCCGAGTTTGTCCCGAGGTGGCGCGATGTTCCAGTTCGATCAGGTTCCCACCGTCTCCGGCCACCTCTTCCGGCGCTACGGCAAACGCGGCGGCGTCTGGTGCGCGAAGTACCGCCTCCCCGCCGGCCGCCAGGTCCAGAAGCGCCGGCCCAGCGTGGAGCGGGAGATGTGAACCGTGGCGTCGACCGGGCTCGTGCGTACCTTCGCGCGGGTGGACGCAGACGCCCCCCGTGGCGAGATTGTCGAGCGCCTCCGAGGCGTCGCGACGCTGATCGAACGCCACCTGCCCAAGCAGGTGCCCGCCGGCACGTTCCTGTTGCCGTGGGAGACCGTCGCGCCGACCCTGTTGGCGCGCATCGCCGGGCAAGGCCGGTCGATCGCGACCCTCATCGAAGCGAGCCACGAAATCGACTCCGTGATCGTCATGCGCTCGATGCTCGAACACGTCACGCTGTTTGCGTGGCTGGCGATCACGCCCGACGACCCGTCGCGACGGTGGAAGGCGCGCAATCCCGACCTCAACACCGAATGGTGGATGGTCGACCAGGCCAACCGCGAGAAGCGCCTCACCGAACGGCGGCAACAGTGGCTCGGGCTGATCGACGAGAACCTTCGCGAGTCGATCCGCCGCGGCAAAGTCATCCTCAAGAACATCGACACGCCCGCAGGCGGGTTCCCGGTAGTCGAGGAGATGGCGGAAGAGATCGACGCCAGGTGGGGAGGCAAGCTGACCGGCTGGCCGGACGCGCAGCCGCAGACGGTCGAGTTCGTCTCAACCGCCCGAGGCAACTACTGGACGCTGTACACGCACGGCAATAGCTCCACGCACCCCAACTACGGGACGATCCGCCAGTTCCTGCGGCCGCTGCCGTACTTCGACGGGGAGCGGGCCACGGTCACGCCCGAAGCACCCACAGGCCAGGTGGATGTGTTCGCCGCGATCGCCGGCTTTCTCATGACCGCCGCGACCAGCATCGCCGACGAGGTCCTCGGCTGGAACGTCCACGACCCAGCGATGCGGCTGCTCGGGCGCTACGACCAAGCCCTCGCGCCGCGTGACCTGACGCGCCTCATCGTCACGAACCTTCAGGGACGCGACGGCGTGTCCTACGGCCTCGCTCGCGGCCAGCGCTTCGC
>DASVRH010000164.1:0-12781 GCA_036388715.1 Solirubrobacteraceae bacterium
CGTCGCGGTCCTCCGCGACGCCGCGGCCTCCGCGATGCGGCGGGGCGCGCCGGAGTCAGCGGTGGCCTACCTCAAGCGCGCGCTCGACGAGCCTCCGCCGGGCGACGAGCGGCCGGCGCTGCTGCTCGACCTCGGGGTGGCGGAGGTCCAGTCGCGCGCGCCCGCGGCGGTCGAGCACCTGCGCGAGGCCTGGCAGGGGCTGGCGGAGCCGCGGGAGCGAGGGCGCGCGGCGCGCCTGCTCGCGCGGACGCTGTGCTTCACGGGGCAGGCGCCCGAGGCGGTCGAGGTCGCCCAGCGCGCCCAGGCCGAGCTGCCGGCCGGCCACGACGACCTGCGCCTCGCGCTCGAGGCGATCGAGATGGTCGGCGTGATCTTCGGGGGCGGCGACCCGGCGCGGCTCGGCGAGCTGGCCGACTACGCGATCCCCGCGCCGGACGCCCCGGTCGGGGCGAAGATGCTCGCGTCGATCGCCTCCCTGGTCCAGACGTACGGCGGAGCGCCGGCGGAGCACTGCAACGCGATGGCGCACGCCGCGCTGAGCGGCGACGAGCTGATGGCCGAGGACAACGGGCTCTTGACGATCTCCGCCAACAACGTCCTGACGTTCACGGAGGATCCCGAGGAGCAGGCGGCGTGGACCCGCGCGATCGAGGACGGCCAGCGCCGGGGGTCGCTGTTCATCATCTCCGGCAACCGGATGTGGGGCGGGTACGTCGCGATGTCGCGCGGCGACCTCGTCGAGGCCGAGGACCTGCTGGCCCGCGCCCGCGAGGAGTTCATCGAGTACGAGTACGGCGGGCCGGCGGAGACGTACTGCGCGGCCTTCCTCTCCGACGCGCGGCTCTACCGCGGCGACCTCGTCGGCGCCGCGACGGCGCTGCACCTCGGCGACGACATCGGCGATGGGTCGGACGGCGTGCGGTACTGGCTCGTCAGCCGCCTGCGGCTCCTCGTCGAGCAGGGCCGCGACGAGGAGGCGCTCGCCGCGGCCGAGGAGCTCGTGGAGCGCTATCCGGGCGTCAACAACCCGATCGTCGGGCAGTGGCGGACGCTGCGCGCGGTCGCGCTGGACCGGCTCGGTCGCCACGACGAGGCGGTCTCGGTCGCGCGCGAAGAGCTCGAGCTCGCGCGGGCGTTCGGGGCGCCGCGGGGGATCGGCCACGCGCTGCGCGTGATCGGCGAGCTCGAGGGCTCCGTCGACGCGCTGCGCGAAGCGGTCGAGACGCTCGCGGGATCGATCGGCCGCTACGACCACGCGCGGGCGCTGTACGCGCACGGCGTCGCCGCGGGCGACGCGGCCTCGCTGCGCCGCGCGTTCGACCTGGGCGCCGCGTGCGGGGCGGACGGCCTCGTCGCCGACGCCCGCGCCGCGCTCGAGGCCGCGGGGGAGAAGGCGCCGGTGCCCGGCACCAGCATCGACGCGCTGACCGCCGCCGAACGCCGCGTCGTCGCCCTCGCCGCCGAGGGCCGCGACCCGCGAGACATCGCCCAGTCGCTCTTCCTCACCCCCCGCGCCGTCGAGGTCGAGCTCGCCAGCGCCTCGCGCAAGCTCGGCGTCACCTCGACGGCCGACCTCGCCGAGGCCCTCCGCGCCGCCTGAGCGGTCGCGCTCGATCCCCGCCTCGCGGGTTCCCCCCGTTGCTAGCCTTCGCGAGCCACTTGGTGGGCGTAGCTCAGCTGGTAGAGCTCCTGGTTGTGGTCCAGGCGGTCGGGGGTTCGAGTCCCCTCGCTCACCCTCCACGGAAGCCCCGCTGAGTCGGGGCTTCCGTCGTTCTTCAGCCCGCGAGGCCGGCGCTGACGATGCGGGCGTCGCCGTGGATGACGCGGACGCCGGCGCCGGCACACCGGTCGCTGAGCTCCACGGGGTCCTCTTCCGGGCTCAGCGTTCCGAGGACGGTGGCCGTCCCGCCGTCGGCGCCCTCGAGCGTGACGATGGCGACCCCGGGGGCCGGGCGGCGCTCGGTGAGCGTGAACTCGATCGCCTGGCCGCGGCCGAAGATCAGGCTGCCGGTCCCCGTCGCGGTGCCGCCGTTGCAGGAGAGCGCGCCGCCGGCGTCGCGCACCCGGTAGTCGGCGGGCGCGCCGTCGAGCTGGGTCGTCTGCCCGTACCGGTCGGTGAACGTGCCCGAGCACGTGCCGCTGAAGCTGCCCCGGATGTCGGTTGGGACGGCGGTCTGGGTCAGCGGCGGCTGGTGGCGGACCGTCCCGCTCATCTCGCACACGCCGTCGAAGGTCTCGGTGCCCGGGGCGGCGGCGCCGGCCGGTGCGGCGAGCGCGCAGCCGAGGAGAGCGAGAGGGAGGAGATGGAGGACGCGGGAGTGTGCCATTGGACTAACACACTACCCCGAGAAGCGCCGGCCAAGCGCCGGATACGCTGGCCCGATGCCCGACTCCGCCCACCTGCTCGCCTTCGCGATCGCCGCCACGACGATCGCGCTCATCCCGGGGCCGGGGATGCTCTACGTCCTCGCGCGCAGCCTCGGCGGCGGACGCCAGGAGGGCCTGCGCTCGACGGCCGGGACGGGCATCGGCGGCCTCGCGCACGTGGCGGCGGCCGCGGCCGGCCTCTCCGCGATCATCGCCACGTCGGCGACCGCGTTCACCGTCGTGAAGTACCTCGGCGCCGCGTACCTGGTCTGGCTGGGCGCCAGGGCCATCCTGAGCCGCGACCACGAGGCGCCGGCGGTCGCGGAGCAGGCGCCCGCGAGGTCGAACGCGCTCCGGCAGGGCGCGCTGACCGAGATCCTCAACCCGAAGACCGCGCTCTTCTTCCTCACCTTCCTCCCGCAGTTCTGCCAGCCCGAGAACGGCCCGCTCGTGCTCCAGGTGCTCGCCCTCGGCACGGTCAGCGTCGCGCTCAACACCCTCGTCGACGTCGGCGTGGCCTTCGCCGCCGGAGGGATCAGCCGGCGCCTCCGCGAGCACCCGAGGATGTGGCGCCGCCAGCAGCTCGCGACCGGCAGCATCCTCATCGGCCTCGGCGCCTACGCCGCGCTGGCCGGCCACCGCGCGGAGAAGTAGGGGCGAACACCCCTCGGTGCCGTCGCGCGCGCGGAGTAAGGTCGGGACATGGCCGACGACAAACCGACACGCGACGACCGAGCGCGCGACCGTGACAAGGCAGCGTCCCAGCGCGACATCCGCGCCGCGGTCCGCGACGGCCTGGCGAACACGCACATGAGCGAGACCGAGCAGGCGGCGCGCCAAGAGGCTCGCACCGACCGCGAGGCCGCTGCGGCCGACCGCCGCGACGGCAGCCGCGATCGCGAGGCGGCCGAGGAGTCGCGCGACGCCGCGAAGCGCAGCGGCGAGTAGCCGGCGCTAGGCCGGCAGCGTCGATTTCGACGGGTCCGTCTCGAACCAGATGCAGAGCCGCGTGCCGCCGCGCGGCGCGCTGCGCACGTCGAAGCGGCTGGCCACCGTGGCGATGAGCGGCATCCCGAGCCCCATGCCCGGCGTGTCAGGGCGGGGGACCATCCCGAGGCCGTCGTCCTCGACCATCACCTCGACCTCGGTCGGCCGGACCTCGACGCGCACGCGCACGGACCCCGGGGAGGAGTCCTCGCGGTAGGCGTGGTGGACGACGTTCGTGACCGCCTCGGAGACGGCCAGGCCGATGTCGCTCAGCGGGGGGTCGGTCGTTGCGTCCCGCAGATGGCCGAGCACGGCATGCCGAGCGGCCGGCACGGTCTCGGGCACGGCCGTCCAGGCAGCGTCGAAGACGGGAAGGGCGCTCACCCTCAGGGCCTACCCCGAATGCGCGTTCGCCACCGCCTACGCGAGCCGCAGCCGCGCCCGCGCGTACCTGCGCGCCACGCGGTAGAAGTGCCCGCCGTCGGTCTGCGGCGTCGTGCAGCCCTCGGCGCCGGCGCCGAAGAGCAGGCCCACGATCCCGGCAGCACGGGCGCGGCGAAGATTGCGACGCGACCCGAGCAGCAGGTCGACGCGGTTGTCGCGATAGCGCCCGCGCGTGTTCGGCAGGCGCCGGTGGCCGAGCGGCAGCTGCCACAGGACGACGGGGCGACCGGTACCGCGGACGAAGCCGCGGACGTAGCGCAGGTGGCGCCCGACGTCGCCGTGCCCCCAGTGGTGGCCCACGACCCGCTCGCCCAGCTCGACGCGGCGGAACCCGTCGTCGCGGTCGGCGACGTCGTTGAACACGAGGTCGAAGGACGCGCCGAGTGAGCGGTAGAACGCGGCCGACCGCGCGGCGAGCGCGTCGATGCGGGGCCCGGGGAGGTCGTTGGCAGTGTGGCTGTCGTTCGTGCCCCAGCTCGAGAGGTGCCAGGCGAGGATCGCGCCGGGCGCGTGGCGGTCGCGCAGGCGGACGACGGCCTGGGCGAACCCCGCCGCGGTGTCGGGCAGGCCGGCCAGCTCGGGGTCGCCGGAGCGCGCGACCGCAGCGGGCACGGCCGCCGCGTCGTCGCCCCCTCGTTGCTGGACGTAGCCCCAGAGGTCGGGCTCGACGTGCACCACCGCACGTGCCCCGGAGACGCGGCGGAACGCCAGGCGCAGGTCGGCGAAGTACGCGCGCATCAACGCGGGATCGCGCAGGTTCGCGAGATCGCGGTCCGCCTCGTCGCCGGAGGCCGAGCCGGACTGGAGCAGCATGTAGTAGGTGAACACGGGGAGGACGCCGGCCCGGCGGGACTCGTCGACGTAGCGCGAGACGAACGTCGCGTCCTCGTTCCAGGTCGACCACCCGTTGCCGGTGTCGACACCGCCGGCCAGGTACTGGTACCGCGCGTCGAGCCGCCGGCCGGCGACCGCGCGGGCGCCGCCGGGCTGGTCGGCCACGCCGACGGCGAGATGCCGCGGCCAGCCCTCGGGCGGCGCGGGCGGGGCGGCCGCCGCCTGCAAGGGCGCGACCAGGACGCAGAGGAAGACGAGGAGCACGACGCGCATCGGCCGCAGGGTAGGAGGCGCGAACCCGTGCAAGGCGGGCCGCCCGACCCGGTTCTGGCGAGCGCCACCGAGGATCGGGGCGGTGGCTCGGGGGATCCCGATGGCGGCCGCGTGCGCGGCGATCTTCACGCTCGCGTTCGCGGCGGCGCCCGCGCACGCCGTCAGCTCGGACACGGCCGCCCTGCAGGTCGCGCTCAAGGCGCTGCATCTCTACGGCGGCCCGATCGACGGCGTCGCCGGCCCGGGGACGAAGCGCGCCGTGCGGCGCTTCCAGCGCCGCCGCCACCTCCCCGTCGACGGCGTCGCCGGGCCGCGCACCCGCCGCGCGCTCGGAAGGCGCGGCCGCCCGCGCCTCGGGGCGCGCCCGATGCGCACCGGCCACCGCGGCTGGGACGTCGCCGCGCTCCAGTTCCTCCTGCGCCGCCGCGGCTGCGGCCCGGGCTCGATCGACGGCGGCTTCGGCCCCGGCACGGCCGCGGCCGTCCGCAGCTGCCAGCGCCGCTACGGCCTGAGCGCCGACGGCGTCGCCGGCCCGGCCACGATCCGCGCGCTCCAGAACGGCCGGCGCCGCACGCGCAGGACGCCCTCGATCCGCCGCGCGTCGACGCCGGTGCGCTTCCTGCGGCCGATCGCCGCGCCGATCACCGACGGGTTCGGCTGGCGCGGCAACCGCCCGCACCAGGGCATCGACTTCCCCGCCTCGAACGGCGCGCCCGTGACCGCGGGCGGTGTCGGGATCGTGCGCGAGGCGGGCTACAACGCCTTCGGCTACGGCAACCTCGTCATCGTCACGCACCGCCTCGGCTTCGAGTCGTGGTACGCGCACCTGTCGAGCGTCGCGGTCGTCCGCGGGCAGTCGGTCAGCGGCGGCGTGCTCGTCGGGCGCGTCGGCTCGACCGGCCACTCGACCGGCCCGCACCTGCACTTCGAGGTCCGCCGCAACGGCACGCCGGTCGACCCGGTGCCGCTGCTGCTCAACTAGCGCGCGCCAGCTCCAGCAGCTTCGTCACGGTGTTCCAGTTCCGGTTGGTCACCGTCACGCCGAGGTCCGCGCCGGCGACGAGCTTCGCGAGCGGCGAGCGCTGCTGGCCGCCCGGGTGCCAGGTGTAGAGCTCGCGGCCGTGGGCGGTGAAGCGCTCCTCGCCGACGTCCGCGTCGCGCAGCGCCTTCACGGCGGCCGCGGAGGGCTTGCCGGACAGGAAGTGGACGAGGTAGAGGCGCGGGTCGTCGGCCACGTCGCCGAACGGGTCGCGGTCGACCACCGCCGCCAGCTGTCGCGGCGTCCGGACGACGACTTCGAGGTCCATGCCGGCGGCCTTCGCGACGTCGCGCGCGACGGCTGCCTCCGACGGCGCGTCGAGCACGACGTTGCCGCTCTGGCCCAGCGTCCTGACGCCCTCGTAGCCGAGCGCCTCGAGCGCCCGCCGCAGGTCGGCCATGCCGATCCGCCGGTGGCGCCCGACGTTGATGCCCCGCAGCAGGGCGACGTAGTGCGGCACGCAGGGCTCAGCGGCGACGGACCGACCAGGTGAGAGCCTCGCTCTCGCACTTGATCGTGCCGTCGGCGTCCTGCTGGTTGTCGTCGTTGAACGACGCGAACACGCTCAGCGTCCCCGTCGACCGGCGCCCGCGCGACCTGAAGCGGCCGCTCACGTCCCACCCGAAGCCCGTCGTCGCGTTGCGCGCCTCGATCCCGAACCCGCGGCGGCGCACGGTGAACCGCTCGCCGCGGGGCGTGGTCACCTTCGGCGTGTCGACCGTGTCGCCGTCGCTGCACGTCAGCGCGACGGCGTCGAACGAGAACGACATCACCCGCCCCTTGCGGTCGACCTTGAACGACAGCGGGTCCTCCGCCGACGTCGTCCCGGCGAAGCCGCCGCCCTTGACCTTCCCTGTGGCCCCCGGAGCGGCGACGGCCAGCATCGTCGCCGCCACGAGCACGATCGTCCCCACGCGCATACCGGATGCGTACCATCGCGACCCGGCCCGGTCAATGGACCTCCTCGTCGCCATCGACACGCTCGACGACCTCGTGCACAACGCGCGGGCCGTCCCCATGACCGATCAGGTGCGCCTCCCGCGCGGCTCGCTCGAGGCCGCCACGGAGCAGCTGCGCGCGGCGCTGCCGGCGGCCGGCCTCGGCGCGAACCCGGAGGCGGAGGAGCTGCTCGGGCGGCTCGAGGGCGTGGCGAGGAGCGCGAAGCGGGTGATGCTCACGAAGGACGTCCGCGTCGACAAGGACGAGCTCTACGAGATCCTCGACCGGCTGAGGGCGCTCGCCGGCGCGTAGCGCGGGCGCGAAGACCCATCGTCAATTCGGCCACGGGCCCCACCGCCCGGCCCCCATACCCGCGCGTGAGCCGATGAACCGGCGACCGCCGCATGCAAGCGCCCGTTCACGCCATCCCGAGCCGCCGCCCCTGGAAGGGGGGCGCGGTCGCCCTCGTCGCCTTCGCGGCGCTGGCCGCGCATGCCGCCCACACCGGGCTCGGCCTCGGCCGCCCCGGGCTCGACCAGCTGTTCGACGAGTGGCTCTACAACGGCCTGATGCTCGGCGCGGCGCTGGCCTGCCTGCTGCGCGGGATCGTGCGGCCGGCCGACCGCGCGGCGTGGCTGCTGCTCGGCGCGGGAGCGCTGGCCTGGTCGGGCGGCGACCTCTACTACAGCCTCTTCCTGCTCGACGACCCCGAGCCGCCGCTGCCCTCCGTGAGCGACGGGCTCTTCCTGAGCTTCTATCCCGCCGCCTACGCCGCGCTGGCGCTGCTCGTCCGCCGCAACGTCCGCGAGTTCCACGCCAGCCTCTGGGTGGACGCGCTGCTCGGCGCGCTCGCCGTCAGCGCCGTCGCCTCGGCGCTGCTCTACGAGGCCGTGAGCGTCGGCATCTTCGGCAGCGGGCTCGAGGTGGCCACGCTGCTCGCCTATCCGATCGGCGACGTGGTCCTGCTGGCCATGGTCACCGGCCTCCTGGCCCTCTCCGGCTGGCGGCCGGGGGCGACCTGGTCGATCATCGGCCTCGCGCTGGCGCTCGCCGCCGCGGGCGACGCGATCTACCTGTACGAGACGTCGCTCGGCACGTACACCGAGGGCACGATCCTCGACACGATCTGGCCGGCGTCGCTCCTGCTCCTCGCCGTCGCCGCCTGGCGGCCGACGAGCTTCAACGAGGCGCCGCTGGGCGGCCTGCGCATCCTCGCGCTGCCCGCCCTCTTCGCGGCCACGGCCATGGGCCTCTTCATCGCCGACCAGGCCCACCCGCTCAACCCGCTCGCGGTCGCCCTGGCCTGCGCCACGATGGCCGCGGTCATCCTGCGCATGGCGGTCACGCTGCGCGAAAACCTGCGCATGGTCGCGGCGAGCCGCGGCGAGGCGCTGACCGACGTGCTCACCGGCCTCGGGAACCGCCGCAAGCTCGTCGCCGACCTGCGCGGCGAGACCGCGGCGGCCACCCAGGACGCGCCGCGGATCCTGATCCTCTTCGACCTCGACGGCTTCAAGCGCTACAACGACAACTTCGGCCACCTCGCCGGCGACGCGCTCCTGACGCGCCTCGGCCACAAGCTCGCCGCCGCGGTCACGCCGTACGGCGAGGCCTACCGGCTCGGCGGCGACGAGTTCTGCGTCGTGCTCTCGGTCGTGCCGCGCAGGCTGGAGGACCTGCTCGAGCAGGCCGCCGACGCGCTGCGCGAGAGCGGCGAGGGCTTCGAGGTCGAGAGCTCCTACGGCGCGGTCGCGGTGCCGCACGAGGCCGATACCCCCGCGGGCGCGCTGCAGATCGCCGACCAGCGCATGTACGCGCGCAAGGGCGGCCGCGACGCGCTGGTGCGCGCGCTGCGCCAGCGCCGCCCCGACGTGCGGCTGGGCGAGGTGGCGGCCACCGTCGGGCGCAGGCTCGGGCTGCAGGGCGAGGAGCTGGACGAGGTCGCCCGCGCCGCCGACCTGCACGACGTCGGCAAGGCAGCCGTCCCCGACGCGATCCTGGCCAAGCCCGAGGGGCTCAGCGACGAGGAGTGGGTCTTCATGCGCCGCCATCCCGTGCTCGGCGAGCGCATCCTCAACGGCGCGTCCGCGCTGCGCCCGGTCGCGAAGATCGTGCGCTCGACGCGCGAGCGCTGGGACGGCAGCGGCTACCCGGACGGCCTGGCCGGGGAGCAGATCCCGCTCGCCGCGCGGATCGTCGCGGTCTGCGCCGCCTTCGCGGCCATGACCTCGGACCGCCCGTACCGCGCGAAGGTCGACGCGGGCGCCGCGGCGGCCGAGCTGCGGCGCGCCGCGGGCACGCAGTTCGATCCGACAGTCGTCGAGGCCTTCCTCGTCGAGCTTCAAGATCGCGCGCTGCCGGTCGAAGGCGACACACCGGGCGACCGAAGGGCCTACGTGCAGGAGGTCGCCCACCAACTCCGAGAGGTCCTGGACCAGGGAAGGGTGCCGGCGTGACGCGACGGATCGCGACGACGGCCGCCACGATGGCGGCGCTGCTGCTCCTGCCCGCGACGGCGTTCGCGGCGGAGTCGGTCTCCGTCGCGGGCGGCGTGCTCACCTACACCAGCGGCGACGGCACCGTCGACGCGATCTGGGTCACCGACGGCAACAAGAAGCGCGTCGCCGTCACGGACTTCACCAGCCCGTCCGGCACCGTCGGGACCGGCTGCACGAGCACGAGCGCCAACGGCGCCGAGTGCACCGGCGCGACGAGCCTCTCGCTGTCGACGCTCGACGGCGACGACAACGTCCGCGTCTTCACGGCGCTGCCGGCCACGATCCGCGGCGGCGACGGGCAGGACACGCTGACCGGCGGCCCCGCGGCCGACGTCATCGAGGGCGGCGCCGGGGACGACAAGATCGAGGCGCGCGACGGCGTCGCCGACACGATCGACTGCGGCTTCGGCATCGACCTCGCGCTCGCCGACGCGATCGACACCGTCGTCAACTGCAACGACCCCGTGCCCACCGCCGACGCGCCGGTCGGCCCGGCGGGCGAGCCCGACGCGACGCCCGCTCCCGGCGACCCGGCCGCGCCGGGCAGCGTCCCGGTCGACGGCCAGCCCGCGCCGACCGCCCCGCCGGCGGTGCCGGGCGACGCGGGCGTGATCGGCCCGGTGTCGATCCTCCCGGTGACGCTCGCCCAGGAGGAGATCAAGGTGAGCCGCGACGGCGTCGCGACCTTCGAGCTCGCGTGCGCGGCGTTCGAGGCCGCCGGCTGCGCCGGCGTGATGGACCTCGATCCCGTTCCGCGCGCGCGGCGCAAGGGAACGCCGAGGGCGGTCGCCGCCCGCCGCGGGCGCTACGGGCGCAGCCGGTTCGACGTCGCCGCCGGCGCCAAGGGCCGGGTCCGGATGAAGCTCTCGCGCGCGGCGCGCCGCAGGCTCGGCCTGTCGTCCGGGCGCAAGGCGCGGGCCGCCCGCCGCGGGCGCCGCGTCCGCGCCGTGGTCACGGTCAAGCAGCGCGGCCGCGCCCCGGCGCGCACCAGGGTCAAGCTCCGCCCCTAGAGCTTCCTACGCTTGGGGCGTGCCGCCCCAGACCCGCTACGCCCGCTCCGGCGACGTCAACATCGCCTACCAGGTCCACGGGGAGGGCCCCGTCGACCTCCTGCTCAACGTCGGGATCATCTCCCACCTCGACCACCTGTGGGAGGAGCCGGGGGTGGCGCGGCTGTTCGACCGGCTCGCCGAGTTCAGCCGCCTGATCATCATGGACCGGCGCGGGACCGGCCTGTCGGACCCGCTCGGCGGCCCGCTGCCGATCCAGGAGGAGCTGGCCGACGTGACGGCCGTGCTCGACGCCGTGGGCAGCGAGAAGACGGCGCTCTACGCCCACACCGCCTCGGGGCCGCTCGCCGCCTGGTACGCGGTCCGGCACCCCGAGCGCGTCACCGCGCTCATCCTCTTCGCGGCCACGGCGGTGCCGACGGCGGACGAGGAGGCGCCGTGGGCGGTCACGCGCGAGGAGCGCGAGGAGCGCATGGCGGTGATCGCCGACACGTGGGGGACGGGCACGAACCTGGAGCTGATGGGCCCGGCCGCGGCTTCCGACCCGCGCATCCGCCAGTGGTTCGGCCGCCTCGAGCGCCTCGCGGTCAGCCCGGGCGGGATGCGGCTCCTCACGCAGAACCTCGCGACCTCCGACCCGCGGCCGATCATGCCCGAGATCCGGGTGCCGACGCTCGTCATGCACCGCAAGGACGACCAGATGATGGACCCGCGCCACGCGCTGATCTGGGCCGAGCGGGTCCCCGGCGCGAAGTACGTCGAGCTGCCGGGCGCGGAGACGATGCTCTTCCTCGGCGACGCCGACGCGGCGATCGCGGAGGTCGAGGAGTTCCTCACCGGCCGCCGCAGCCCCGGCGCGCAGCAGCGCCGCCTGCTCACGGTGCTGTTCACCGACATCTGCGACGGGACCGACCGCGTCGCCGAGCTCGGCGACGCGCGCTGGCGCGACCTGCTCGCCAGCCACGACACGGCGGTGCGGCGCGAGATCGACCGCCGCAACGGGCGCGAGATCAAGACGACGGGCGACGGCTTCCTCGCGGTCTTCGACGGCCCGCCGAGCGCCGCGGTCAAGACGGCGAAGGCGATCAGCGGCGCGACGGCCGAGCTCGGCGTCCCGGTGCGGACGGGCCTGCACACCGGCGAGTGCGAGCTCATCGGCGACGACGTCGGCGGCATGGCCGTCCACATCGCCGCGCGCGTGTGCGCGCTCGCGGGCCCGGGCGAGGTGCTGGCCTCGGGGACGACGTTCGGCACGGTCGTGGGCTCCGGCCTGGAGTGGGAGTTCCAGGGCGATCAGAAGCTCAAGGGCGTTCCGGCCCGCTGGCCGATCTTCCGCCTCCGCTAGCGTGAGCGCAACCGCGCCACCCCTCATCGGTTGCTGGGGGCATGCGATCCAACATGAAGTGGTTCTTCGCGGGCGTGGTCGTGCTCGCGCTCACGGCCTCCCCGTTCGCCCTGGCCGCCGGCGAGGGTCGCGCGCTCTTCGGCGGCGAGCGCAACCCGTCCAACAACCCGGCGCTGTCGCTGCGCGAGGAGACCGAGGTGATCGCGACCACCTCGACGTACGGGACGCGGCAGTCCAACAAGTCCGACAACGGCGGCGGCGCGATCTACGGCTGTCGCTCGGGCGCGGGCGGCTCGGCGGCGGAGAACGAGCCGTGCATCCGCGCGGTGAACCTGTCGGACGGCCGGGCCTTCGAGCTGGTCGCGCAGAAGGGGACCGAGGGCGGCACGATCGAGGTCGGAGCGGGCGGCGACGGCACCCGGCCGTTCACGACGAACGCGACCGGCGTGGCCACCGGGCTGAACGCCGACCGCGTGGACGGCCTGGACGGCGGCCAGGTCGCGCCGCGGCTCGCCCGCGTGCGCGCCGACGGGATCCTGCTCGGCGGGCGCGGTGCGATCACCGCGGCGCGGACGTCCGAGGGCCTCTACACGGTCCGCTTCGGCGACGACATCACGAACTGCAACTACAGCGGCCAGCAGGTGGAGACCGGCGACAACGCGGGCGCCACGCTCGTCGAGCTGATCGACCCGAACACCCTGCGCGTGCGCACGCGCAACGGCGGCGGCGCCGACGGGACGGGGCCGAACGCGAACGGCGACCACCCGTTCCACGTGCAGGTGTTCTGCTAGCGCAGGGCCTCGAGCGCGACGCGCACCTCACGCAGCGCCTGCTCGGCGGGCCACCGGACGATCGCGTCGATGGGGTGCGCGTCGAGCAGCGGCTCCATCGCCCGCGCGGCGACGAGGTAGGCGATGCGCTCGGGGACGTCGCGGTCGGCGCGGCCCCAGTCCGGCCAGAAGAAGCGCTGGAGCTGGCGCACGTCCGTGCTCTCCAGGCAGTCGAGCAGCGCGTCGAGGGCCGGGCGCCACGCGGCGTCCACGCT
>DASVRH010000165.1:0-5485 GCA_036388715.1 Solirubrobacteraceae bacterium
GAAGCGAGGCAGCGAGTCGCGCGCCGCCACGCCGGCGGCGAAGTCGACGGCGTCGCACGCGGCGGTGGCCGAGAGCCATCGCGGCGCGACATCCGGGTGGTCGACGGTGTGGAGGACCATCGCGCCGAGGAGGACGTCGCGGACGCCGAGCGCGCGGGCGAGGACGGTCGTCTCGTCGCGCTCGGCGGCGTCGCCGATCCAGCCCGCGCCGGCGCGCTTCGGGGCCAGGACCAGCGCGGCGCCGATCACGATCCTTCCGACGGCGAGGAGACGGGCGGCGTCACGGGGCTCGGTCATGCCGGCAGGCTAGCCGGGCGCCGCGCGCGGGCGCGCACGACCCCCAGCCCGGCCGGGACCAGCGTCACGTGCTGGAGCTCCGCCGCCTCGGGCGCGGCGTCGACGACCTCGAGCTCGAGCCGCCGGACCGTCGCGCGCACCACCACCTCCAGCTCGAGCAGCGCGAGGTGGGAGCCGACGCAGTGCCGCTTGCCGCCGCCGAACGGGATCCAGCCCTCGCGGCCGGCGCCGTCCTCGAGGAAGCGCTCGGGACGGAAGTCGTCGTCGCCCTGCACGAGCGGCATCGCGGGCGAGACGTACCAGCCGGCGGGGATGTCGTAGCCGCCGAGCTTCAGCGGGCCGTCGAGGTAGCGCGGGGTGTCGATGACGACCGGGCGCGCGCGCAGCGACTCGCGCACCACCGCGCGGAGGTACTCCTCGTCGCCCTCCTCCAGGCGCGCCAGGGCGGCCGGGTGGCGGACGAGGCGCTCGAAGGTCCAGGCCAGGGCGGTGGCGGTCGTCTCGTGGCCCGCGACGAGCAGCGTGATCAGCTCGTCGCGCAGCGCGGCGTCGTCGAGGTCGTCCAGCATCTGGGAGAGGACGTCGGTCCGGCCCGCCGCGCCCGTCCGCCGGCGCTCGGCGATCTCCTCGTACAGGAGCGCGTCGACCTGGGCGCGCACGTCGTAGAAGCGGCTGACCGGGTTGGGGAAGCGGCGCAGCAGCGGGCGGCGCTGGAGCGTGTTCGGCACGACCCAGATGAGCGGCGAGCTCCCCGCCTCGACCAGCTCGGGCAGCAGCGTCCGCAGGCGGTCCAGCCGCTCCTCGTCGCTGACGCCGAAGACGAGGCGCAGGATGACCTCGAGCGTGATGCGCTGCATCCACGGGCGCAGGGCGAGCGGCTCGCCGGTCGGCACGTCGTCGAGCACGGCGTCGGCGATCGCCTCGATCTCGTCGGCGTAACGATCGACCTGGCGGCGGTGGAACACCGGGCCGAGCAGCTTGCGGTGGCGCAGCCACTCCTCCCCCTCGAGCACGAGCAGCGACTGCGACCCCACGAGGGGCTCGAGGAAGTCCTTGCGCCCGGGCGACGCCCGGCCGATCGTGCGGTCGGTGGCGTAGACCTCGCGGGCGAGGTCGGGCTCGGCGACGTAGACGAAGCGCGGGAAGCCGATGAGCTTCACGCGGAAGACCGGCCCGTGGTCGCGGCGGCAGCGCTCCAGGAAGCCGACGGGGTCGCGCATGAGCTGCGCGGTCTGGACGGCGCGTGGCGCTCGGGGGCCGGGAGGGAGCACGCGCCCGGTTGGTATCACGACACCGCCGCGCGCGAGCAGCGATGCGTCACACAGCGCCTTGCGGCGCTACTCGGCCGCGCTGGTGAGCTCGGCGGTTGCCGGGTCGGCCGGGAGGACCGACACGACGCGCCCGCGGCGGCCGGTCGTGAACGTGACGACGCCGGGCGCCTTGGCGAAGAGGGTGTCGTCGCGGCCCATGCCGACGCCGTCGCCGGCCTTGAAGCGCGAGCCGCGCTGCCGGACGATGATCTCGCCGCCGGTGACGACCTCGCCGGCGAACACCTTCACGCCGAGGCGCTGGGCGTTCGAGTCGCGGCCGTTGCGGCTGGAGCCGAGCCCCTTCTTATGAGCCATTCGACACCTTCGTCACCTCGAGGCGGGTCAGCTCCTGACGGTGGCCCGTCGTGCGCTTGTAGCCCCGCTTCGGCTTGAACTTGAAGACGCGGATCTTCGGCCCGCGCTCGTGGCCGAGCACCTTGGCCTGGACCTTGACCTTCGCCAGCGCCTTGGCGTCGAAGACGGTGTCGGTCGAGCGGAAGAGGATCGGCTCGAGGTCGACGGTCGCGCCCTCGTCCGCGGACAGGCGCTCGACGAGGAGCTTCTGCCCCTCTTCGACGCGGTATTGCTTCCCGCCGGTCTTGACGATCGCGTAGGCCATTGCAGACGAAACGGCGCCGAGACGGTGGCGCCGAGGTGCTGAAGTGTAGCGAGGCCGATGCCGCGCAAGCTCGTCCGCATCCCGCTCCCCGGAACCGTGCCCGCCGAGCGCGCGGTCCTGCTCGTGGCGGGCGACGACCGGCCCTTCGCCCTGTGCGGCGCCTGGGCGGGCTCGAGAGCGATCGTGGGCTCCCGACCGACCCGCACCGCGCCACCCTTCACCGCCCTCGCCGAGGGCCGTCCCGACTTTCATCCGGATACCGGAGGTCAACCAGGACAGCCTGAGGAAAGTGTTACGGAAGTCATCGGCGGCGGGTGGTTCGGCGTCCTCCCGTTCCCGCTCGGCCGAGAGGTCGAACGGACGGGCCCCCCGCCACCGAGGCCGACCCCCTCGCCTCCCTCGCTGATGCGGTTCCACGACCACGTCCTGCGCCTCGACGCCAAGGGCCAGTGGTGGTTCGAGGCCCTGTGGACCGAGGAGCGGGCGGGGGAGCTGCGACAGAGGCGTGAAGAGCTCGCCGCGAGGTTGGCGCGAGGCGTGGGAGAGGCTGGCGAGGTGGAGACGAGCGCCTGGCGGTCGGTGCCGGGAGCGGAGGGGCACGCCGCGGCCGTGCAGACGGCGCGCGAGAGGATAATCGCCGGCGACCTCTTCCAGGCCAACCTCACGATCAGGCTGGAGAGCGAGCTCCGCGAAGGATCGCCGGCGGAAGTGTTCGTGAGGGGCGTCGAGGCGCTCCGGCCGGATCGTGCGGCGTTCGTGGGGCGCGAGGGGGGCGCGGTGATCAGCCTCTCACCCGAGCTGTTCGTGGAGAGGAAGGGACGGACGGTCAGGAGCGCGCCGATCAAGGGGACGGCGGCGGACGAGAAGACGCTGCGCGCCAGCGCGAAGGACAAAGCCGAGAACGTGATGATCGTCGACCTCGTGCGCAACGACCTCGGCCGGGTCTGCGTGCCCGGGACGATCACGGTGCCCGCGCTCGCCGACCCGCGCCCGCACACCGGCGTGTGGCACCTGGTCAGCGAGGTCGAGGGCACGCTGCGCGACGACGCCACCGACGCCGACCTCGTCCGCGCCGCCTTCCCCCCGGGCTCGGTGACCGGCGCGCCGAAGGTCGCGGCGCTCGACGTCATCGCCGAGCTGGAGAGCACGGGGCGCGAGGCGTACACCGGCGCGATCGGGTTCGCGAGCCCGGTCGCGGGCCTCGAGCTGAACGTCGCGATCCGGACCTTCGAGGTCGACGGCGAGCGCATCTGGCTCGGCGTGGGCGGCGGGATCGTCGCCGACTCCGACCCGCGCGCCGAGGCCGCCGAGGCGGCGACGAAGGCCGCGCCGCTGCTCGCCGCCATCGGCGCCACGCTCGCCCCCCCTCGCCGGCGCCCCCGCTCCGCCCCCTCCCCGCTCCGCCGAGGCCCCCGGCCGATCCCGCGCCCGGATCCCGCCCAAGGCGTCTTCGAGACGATCCTCGCCCGCGACGGAGAGGCGCAGCGGCTGGACGACCACCTCACCCGGATGACCGCCAGCCTCACCGAGCTGTTCGATGCGGCCCTCCCCGGCGAGACAAGGAACCTGGTGGAGCGCGCGGCCGCGGAGATCGGCGACGGAAGGGTGAGGCTTGATGCGCGGCCCGACGGCACCCTCCTCATCGAGACGGGGGCGCTGCGGGCGAGAGCGACGTCGATCCTGACGCCCGTCTGCGTCCCGGGCGGCCTCGGCCCACACAAGTGGGCCGATCGGCGGCTGCTGGAGGCGCTGGGCGAAGGGGCCCTGCTCGTCGACCTCGACGGCCTCGTCCTCGAGGCCGCCTACGCCAACGTGGTGATCGTCGAGGGCGAGGAGCTCGTCACCCCGCCGCGCGACGGCCGCATCCTGCCCGGCGTCGGCCTCGCCGCGCTCGCCGCCCGCGAGGAGCCGATCGACCTCGACCGCCTCGCGCGCGCCGACGCCGTCCTGCTCGTCAACGCCCTGCGCGGCGTGTGGGCGGTGCGCGGCGAGCTCCCGCTGCTCACGAGCGCCGGATCGCGTCCGCCGCTTCGCTGACCGAGGCGACCGAGAAGACGTTCGGCTCGGCGAACTCCTCCATCGTCAGCGCCTCGTGCCACGACATGTCGGCCGCGCCGCGCAGGACGCGCTTGGTCATCGGGAAGAGGTGGGGCGGCAGGGCCTCGACGCGCTCGCACCACGCGTGCGCCTCCTCGAGCAGCCGCTCGTGCGGGCAGACCTGCTGGACGAGGCCCAGGCGCGCCGCCTCCTCGGCGGCGATCGGGCGGCCCTCGACGGCGACGGCCAGCGCGCCGTGGTAGCCGAGCCGCCGCGTCATCAGCCAGCTCGTGCCCACCTCCGGCACCAGGCCGAGCCGCCCGAAGGCGGGCACGAGCAGCGCGCGGTCGGAGGCGATGAGGACGTCGCAGGCCAGCGCGAACGCCAGCCCGACGCCGGCCGCCGGCCCGTTGATCGCCGCGACGAACGCCTGCTCGGCGCCGGCGATCGTGCGCACGATGCCGCCGAACTGGCGCCGGATCCATCGCCACGGCTCGGTCGTGTCGGACGGGTCGGCGGCATCGCGCACCGCGCGCGAGCCCGAGGCGATCATCTCGAGGTCGCCGCCGGCCGAGAACGCGGGGTCCTCGCCGGTGAGGACGATCGTGCGCACCTCGGCGTCGGCGACGAGCTCCTCGAGCGCGTCCTGGAGCTGCATCGTCAACGCCGCGCTCAGCGGGTTCAGGCGGGCGGGCTCGCATAGCGTGACGCGGGCCCGCACCCCCTCCCGCTCGACGCGGACGAGCGTGCGCTCGTCGGCGCGCGCGGCGGCCACCAGGTCGCGATAGGCGGTCATCTCATGACTCCTTCGGGTGGGGTTGGGGAGCGAGCGCGGCTCTCACCGCCGCCTCCAGCTGGGGGCGCAGCGTTCGCGGGAGCGGGGCGCCCTCGACGAGGTGGCGGCGCACCGCGCCCAGCGGCAGGTCGACGACGGCGAAGGTCGTGCGCTCGACGGCGGCCGGCGTGGCGCGCCCGTAGAGCCGCCGCGCGAGGTCGCCCATGACCTCGGGCAGCCGCGCGTTGACCCGTCGCAGCTCGTCGCCCGAGGCGGTGTGGACGAGGTCCTCGCGGCGGACGGCCGCGAGCAGGCGCGCGTCGGCGGGGTGATCGCGCGCGAAGTCGTGCAGCGAGAGCGCCGCCGCAACGGCGGCCTCGACGGCGCCGGGCTCGGACAGCGCGACGAGGAACGCCTCCTGCGAGCGGCGCACGGTCCGCAGCCACA